>JAEZIJ010000175.1 GCA_023436715.1 Acidobacteriota bacterium | reverse complement strand
TTCCGGAAATCGCCGCGCCCCGCTCCGGGCCCTGCGCGAAACAAACCAGCGCTGTGAGCGCAACCAAAACTGTTTTCATCATTGCCTCCCTACGGGCTCACCGTGAAAACCAACGTCGGTATCGCCTTAACCGGCCCCACCGTCCAAGCTTCCGTCCAATTCCCGACCTCGCCTGTCCCCATCCCGCCGCTCAGGGTCCAGGACCCCGTCGAACTCGTCTGGCCGTAGCTCGCCGAACTGGGACCGCCACCGTTCTGCGTTACCGTCACCCCTACCGTCTGGTTCGGCGGGCCGTTGATGGTCAGCGTCCAGTTGTCGCCGACCTTGAAGTCGGTGTTGTGCCCCGGTCTGGTGAGATTGGTGATGCTTACGGTCGCTGTCACGGCGAAATTCGCCGTTTGCGTTCCATTGCCAGGTACCTGCGTGGAACTCGGCGTGAACATGTAGTACGTCTTGGACGGCGTAACTATGCAGGTCCCGCCCACGAAGACATCCATCGAGTAATTGCCATACGCGTCGGTAACGGTCGAGCCCGAACAAGACCCGCTCACGGTCACGGTCACGCCCGAAAGCCCCGAGCTTCCCATCGTCACCTGCCCGCTGATCTGGGCCGGCACCGTCCAACCACCCATTCGCATCCAGTTGGTGTTGGAAGCGTGGCTGTAGTCTTTTTCCGCCATCCAGATGCCCTTGGACCCCGAAAACGCGGGCAGGAACTCCAGGTCCATGCTCAACGTGGCGTCCGTGCCGGAGCGCGTCAGGCTCGAAGTGGCTGGGTAGAGCCTGCACAGGCCTTGAGAGGTCGTGACGGCGGAGCCGGACCCTGGAGTTGCCTGCCGCCACTGCGGATTGTAAGTGTTGTCGCCGAGGTAGACGTGCGACGGGTCGTTCAACTGGTAGTACAACACGCAGCCTGAGCCGCCCCCCAGCGTCCCGTTGATCTCCGCCATCGCCCATTCGAGATCGGAGTAACCGTCCGGATCACGGAACACGAATGTGAACGTCTGGCGCCGCGTAGAGCCGGAGTACGGCCAAACGGATGCGGCAAGCGGATACTGATTGCCCGTGAAATTGGCCGTCTGATTAGCTGACAAACTGCTGAATGTCGTCGAAGCTGGGCTGAACGTGAAGTTCGTCTTCGACGGCGTCACCGTATAGCCGCCGCCGGCCGCCAGACCGCTGAAGGCGTAGTACCCGTTCGCATCGGTGGCTATGGACGAGGTTTGTGAACCTGTCAGGGACATCGTCACGCCGCTCACGCCCAGCACACCCTCCGTAACTCGTCCACTGATCGAGTAGGTGACTGTGCTTGCAGTGAAGTTGGCCGCTGCCTGATTCGCGCTCAGGTTGTTGTATGTCAGCGACGCAGGGCTGAACGCATACCCTAGCCGCGACGGAGTCACTGTGTAATTGCCCCCACCCGCCAGTCCGCAAAACGAGTAGTTCCCGCTCGCGTCCGTGGTCGTCGAACTGCCCTGCGTACCCGTAAGGGTCACTGTGACCGCGGATACCCCGGTCCCGCTCAAGGTGACTCGCCCGCTGATGCAGTACGTGAGCAGTGTCGGCGCGAAATTGGCTCCCGTCTGGTTCGAGCTCAGGTTCGTGTAGTTCAGTGAGGCGGGGCTGAACGTGTAACCGCTCCGCGAAGGCGTAATCGTGTAATTACCGCCCGCCCCAAGCCCGGCAAACGAGTAATTTCCTCCGGAATCGGTCGTCGTCGAACCGCCCTGCGTACCCGTTAGGGTCACCGTCACTCCGGACATCCCGGACCCACCCAACGTGATCTGTCCGCTGATGGTGTAGGTGATCCGGGTAGCCGTGAAGTCCGCCCCCGTCTGGTTCGCGCTCAGGCTGTTGTACGTCCTGTTCGGGGGGCTGTATGTATACCCGGTCTGGGATGGGGTAACGGTGTAATCACCGCTTGCTGCCAATCCGGAGAACGAGTAGTTCCCGCTCGTATCCGTCGTGGTCGAGCCGGCCTGTGTCCCGCTCAGGATGACCGTCACCCCTGAGAAACCGGCGCCGCCTACCGTCACTCGCCCCGTGATGCTGTAAACGACCGCGGCGTTGAAGTTCGTCGCCGTCTGGTCTTGCGCAAGGGGCGCATAGGTGGTCGATGGAGGATTGAAGTTGTAGCCCGCCTTCGCCGCGGAAACTGTGTAGCTTCCTTCGCACCGCAGGTTGGCGAACGCGTAATTGCCGCCGGCGTCTGTGGTGGCAGAGTCGGTGTGTGTTCCCGTCAAGGTGACGGCAACGCCGCTCACCCCTGACGCGCCGTTCAGGGCGCGCCCACTTATCCGGCAACTGTTCTCGACCGCGATCACCCGCCCGCCAAGCCGGACGTATTCTTTGCTCGGTCGGCTCGGATTCGTCTGCCCGGCGGCCGGACTCATGAGTTGCAGCGCAATAACAGCCGGAATAAGACACCATGCCGGCATTAATCTGCCTGATTTAACTGCTCGGTTATCGGCGTACACCTATCCTCCGGACCTGCTGAGTCACTTATAGCCCACTATTTACCGCCGCCATTTCCCGAAACTGCCGGACGGAACTGGCACAAACACCGAGTTACTAAATGCGAGTTACTAAAAGATCCGATTATCACTGAATTCGCTGAATTGTCAAGACTATTTTCCGACAATGTGAGTACTCTTCCTGGTTAAAACCAGTTAATCAGATGCGCTCGCGTCCAACTTTCCCTGTTCCACCTCCGGGTACCACCGCATACCCGCTGCTTGCGCCGCTTCACCGGTTTTCGGGCCTTGCCGCCAGAGCCGGTCACAACACATATGTCTATGAGTCTCAGAGGGTTAAATGTGGTTTGCTAGCTGGCGAGAGGTACCCTGGAATCGGAGGTTACTGATGTCTTCACTAAGGCGAAAAATCGCCTCGCGCGCCAACGGAGCACGGTCCAAGGGACCGGTCACCGAGGCCGGCAAGAAGCGCTCGTCCGCCAATGCCATCCGCCACGGGCTGCTCGCGCGTTGCGTCGTTCTCGAATCCGAATCGCGCGAGGGCTTTGACATCCTCGCGGCCGGTTTCACGGAACGCTTCAATCCCGCCGACAGCGTCGAAGTCGGATTTGTCGAGGAAATGTTAGCGGCGCTCTGGCGTCAGCGCCGCGCCTGGGCCATTGAAACGAAACTCATGGACGATGCCGTCGCCGCCCAGGACCCCGAACCCGGCCAGCGAGCCCAGATCGCCCAGGCCTTTGCCGCCCTCGCCGCCCAGCCCCAACTCGGCCTCCTCCACCGCTACGAAGCGCGCCTCCACCGCGTTTTCCAACGGGCACTCCATAACCTGTTGCTGCTAAAGGCCGAAACCCCGCCGCCATCAAACTGCGAAACGAACCTAGTCCCAAAATCGGACACCCCGAGTGGGACGGGCCTCCCGGCCTGTCCATCTTCAAGCGAAACGGACTCTGCCCCCGAGAGGCATTTCTGCGAAACGAACCTAATCCCAAATTCGGACACCCCGAATGAAACAGTCCTCCCGGCCTGTCCATCTTCAAACGAAGCGGGCTCTGCCCCCGACAGGCCCCCACAACCTACAACCCACAACCACTCTTTCTTCGAACACAATCCCATTTCCGAACACCCCGCGCTACCCGCGAAAACGGAGACTGACTCCTCTGTCCCAAGCCGCCTGGAAGAGGCGCCCTGCGTTAGTTTGCATTCCCCTACCGGTGCTGCCCAAGGTATAGTTGGGGTAGATGAACCTGCCGAACCTGCTCACGTTGCTTCGGATCTTTTTTGTCCCGCTGCTTGTGGCTGCGTTGGTGCAGGAAAATATGACGCTCACCTTCGGGGGCGTGCTCATCACCAATAACCTCCTTGCGCTTGCCATATTCCTCGTGGCCTCGGCCACGGATCTGCTCGATGGCTACCTGGCGAGACGCTGGAAGCAGGTGACGACGGTCGGCACGCTGCTCGATCCCATCGCGGACAAGCTGCTGATCTCGGCCGCGCTGATCGCGCTGGTGCAGGTGAGTGCCGTGCCCGCGTGGATGGTGATCCTCATCGTCGGCCGGGAGTTCGCGGTCACCGGGTTGCGCGGCATCGCCGCCAGCGCAGGGTATACGATTCGCGCAAGCGATCTCGGCAAGACCAAAATGGTCTCGCAGGTGATCGCGGTATCGCTCGTGATGCTGGGCATGCACTTCAAGCGGCTCGTGCCCTGGGCGACGCTGTGGATGTGGATCGTGGTCGCGTTTTCCCTCGCGTCCGCCGTGCAATACTTCCGGAAATTCTGGCGCAAGGTGGATGACGAGATCAAGCGGCGCGGCCGGGCGGAACTCCTGGTACTCGAGCGCGAACAGAAACGGCAGATCAGAGCCCGCCGGAGGGCTCAACGGGTTTTGGAGGAGAAGGGGCAAGAACTTTGAACCCTTCGTGCGTGAACTCCACGTTTCGCACCTGTCCCTCCGGGCCGATCGAACCCACAGGTTTACCGTTCCAGATTACTTCGATGCCTGCCGCGTTTCCCGTCCGAAGCTGAATCACTTGTCCCGCTTCAACGCTCCGGGAATCGTTTGGCTGAAGCGTTCCGCTGAACAGGAACTTGCCGTCCCCGGCTACCCGGATCCAAACGGCCTCGGTAGCGCGGATCTGGACCGTAACGGCAGGCGGTTGCCCCGCCGTGACGGTGGAAAGCGTGGGCCGCGGCTGGGCGGGGGCCGGCTGGGTTGTTGCGGGTGAGCTTGCGGCGGGTTCGGCGGGAGCGGGGGCGCTTGCCGGGGCTTCGGAACCCGCGGCCGGTTGCGCCGGCGTTGCCGTCTGTTGAACCGGAATCTGTTGCGGTTGCGGCTGAGCCGGTTGCGCCTCCTGCGGCGCCGGCTGGACTGCGGCGGGCTCGTTCTTCGCGACTTGCGGCTGCCGGCTTCGCTGCCAAAGGATGTACAGCCCCGAGCAGGCGGCCACGATGAGCACCAGCGAAAGAAGCGCTCCCAGGGGGCGCGCGGAGCCGAAGCCGCCGGCGCCGCCCGAATCCATTGGCGGCACGCTGATTACTTCCCTTTGCGGTTCGCCCTCGAGTTCCTGCGCCTGCTGCTCGGCCGCCGCCATGCGGTCGAGCTCCGGTTCCAGTTCCGCGGCCTCCAGGCCGAGCGCGGCGGCGTACTGGCGCACGAAGCTGCGGGTGAAAAATATTCCCGGCAGGCGCTCCAGGTTATCGGTTTCGATCGCCTCCAACATGCTCGCGTTGATCTTGGTGGATTCGGCTATCTGCTCGATACTGAAGCCCCGTCGCAGGCGTTCCTCGCGGAGCCTTTCCCCGATGGAGTTCATAGCGATGTTTGTGGGGTGGATTCCCACGGTTATAATACCAGAATTACGGAGCGTTTCGTCATCCCGGAAATCTCGGCCATTATCGTGAATTGGAACCGGCGCGAGCTGCTGCGCGCGTGCCTGGAATCGCTCGCGGCGCAAGAGTGCTCCGATTTCGAGACAATTCTGGTGGATAACGGTTCCACCGATGGTTCCGTGGAGATGGTCCAGCGGGAATTCGGGCCGCGTCCCGAGCTTGGCCTGCGGATGATCGTAAACAGCGAAAATCGCGGATTCTGCGCGGCGAACAATCAGGGCATCGCCGCCGCTCGCGGGCGCTACGTCGCGCTGCTCAACAACGATGCCGAAGCGGCTCCCGGATGGCTCGCGGCGCTCCGCGGCGCTTTCGACGGGGCCCCGGATATCGGCATGGCAGCCTCGAAAATCCTTGTCTGGGAGGACCCCGGCAGGATCGATAAAGCCGGCCACCTGATCTACCCCGACGGCCAGAACCGTGGCCGCGGCACCGGCGAACGCGACATCGGGCAATACGACCGCCCGGAAGAGGCTCTCTGGCCGGATGGTTGCGCTGCCATGTACAAAAGAGCGATGTTGGACGAGATCGGCGGTTTTGACGAGGACTTTTTTGCATATGGCGATGATGCCGAATTGGGATTGCGGGCCAGGATCGCCGGCTGGCGCTGTCTGTACGTGCCGGATGCCGTCGTGCGGCACCACCGGGGCGCGACGCTCGGGTTGGGCTCGGCACGGCGGCTCGAGCTTATCGAGCGCAACCGCGTCCTGCTGGCGGCCAAGCTGTTCCCATGGAGCCTTCTGTGGCTAAACGGCGTGTATTACGCAGCGCGGGTCGGCGCGGGGGCGTGGGCGGCGATGCGAGGAAGGGGGGAGATCTCCCACTACCCGGGAAGCCGAGGCAAGCTGCGGGCCGCCGCCGCAATGCTGAAGGGCGACCTGGCGGCGCTATCGATGCTGCCGCGGATCCTCCGGAAACGGACGGAAGTGCGCCGGATGAGAAAGTTGAGCCCGCGCGAATTGCGAGCCCTGATCCTCAGCAACCGGATCTCGCTCAAAGCGCTCAGCCAGCACGCGTCCTGAGCGCTGAGCCCGCGCGAGTTGCGGACCCTGATCCTCAGCAACCGGATTTCGCTCAAAGCGCTCAGCCAGCACGCATCCTGAGCGCTGAGCCCGGCTGCCCGGCCTGCGGCGCCGCCGCATCGCAGATTCTGTTCGAGGCTACCGACCGCCTCTTCCGCACCACGGACCGCAAGTTCCGCGTCGTCGAGTGCGGCGAGTGCCGTTTGCTTCGCCTCGAGCCACGGCCGTCTCCCGCCGAGCTGCGCAGCTACTATCCCCAGGACTACTGGTTCGACCCGGACCGCACCACCGCCGGCCGGCTCGAAGAACTCTATCGCCGCACCGTGCTGCGCGACCATATCAACTTCGTGAGCCGCGCGCTGCAAGGCGCAGGTGCTGGCCGCGTGGTCGATTTCGGGTGCGGAGGCGGCCTGTTCCTGGGCATGATGCGCGAGCGCGGAGCGAGCGTGCTGGGGATGGATTTCTCGACCGAGGCCCTCCAGGTAGCCTGGAAGACGCAGGGCGTGCCGTCGGTCTGCGCAAGCCTGGTGGCCGCTCCGGTTCCGCCCGCAAGCTGCGCGGCCGTGACTATGTTTCATGTGCTCGAACACCTGGAAAATCCGGCTGAGTACCTCCAGGCCGCGCGCGATCTGCTCCGCCCCGAGGGCAGGCTGATCGTTCAGGTGCCGAATGCGGCCTGCTGGCAGTTCCTCATGCTCGGCGAGAACTGGAGCGGCCTCGACGTTCCACGCCATCTGGTGAATTTTCGGGCGCGCGATCTGGAAAACCTGCTCGATTTCAGCGGCTTCGAAGTTGTGCGCCGGAAGTTCTTCTCCCTTCGCGATAACCCGGCGGGGTTTGCCACCAGCCTGGCTCCGGGGCTCGACCCCATGGCGCGGCGAGTGCGCCGGGTACAGGAGACACCCGGTGTCAAGCTGTTCAAGGATCTGGTCTACCTGGGACTGGTCGGGCTCTCGCTGCCGTTCACCATCCTGGAAGCGGCCTGCCGCGCCGGTTCCACCATTATGGTCGAGGCGCGCAAGAAGCGATGAAGACCCAGGGCATCGAGCGGCGCCTGCCGCGCTTCCTGCGGCGGCACATTCTGGATTTCGAGGCGCGCATTGAAGACTCGGTGAGCCGCTTCGCTGCCGGTCTGCCGACGGGCGCCCGCGTGCTCGATGCCGGCGCGGGAGAAGGCCGGTACGCGAAGCTGTTCCCGAAACAGCGTTACTGCGGCGTGGATCTGGGAATAGGCGACGCATCCTGGGACTACCAGGGCCTGGACGCGGTGGCGGACCTCGCCTCGCTCCCTTTCCCCCCTGCCTGTTTCGACGCCGCCATCAATATCGTGACGCTGGAGCACGTGCGCGAGCCCCGTTCGGTGCTCGCCGAGATCGCCCGCGTGCTGAAGCCCGGCGGCCGACTGCTGCTCGTCGTGCCGCACGAATGGGAGGTACACCAAGCGCCGCACGACTACTTCCGGTTCACCCGGTACGGCGTTCGCTTCCTGCTCGAATCGACCGATTTCACGGACATTCATGTGCTCGCCGCCGGCGGCTATTTCCGGCTGCTGGCCCGCCGGCTGCTGAACGGCTTGCAGTTCTTTCATGGGCTCCGGGCGATTCCCGCCGCGCTGCTCCTGACGCCGCCCGCTCTCCTGCTTCCCGCGCTCGATTTCCTCGACCGCGACCGTAATTTCACTCTTGGATATATATGCACGGCAAGAAAGCGCTCGTGACCCTGCTCTTACTTGGTGCTTGTGCCGGACAGGCCGCCCCGCCGGTCCCACCGTTCAGCGGCGCGTCCGCGCTGGCATTCACCGCGAAGGCTGTCTCGTTCGGCGCCCGGCCTCCGGGGTCCGCCGCGATACGCAAGCTGCAGGACTACATCATCGGCCAGATCAGGCTCTATGGCTGTGAGGTCACTATCGATCCGTTCACGGCAAATACGCCGAACGGCCCCGTCGCGATGAAGAACATCATCGCCCACTTCCGCGGCAGTTCCGGGCGCGCCGTGGCGGTGACGGGCCACTACGATACGAAGCTGATGCCCGGGACCAACTTCGTCGGAGCCAATGACGGCGGCGCCTCGACGGGCTTTCTGCTCGAACTCGCGCGGGTGGTTTCCAAACGGCCCTTCAAGAACGATATATACGTCGTGTGGCTGGACGGCGAAGAGGCGTTCGGGCAATGGTCGGACACGGATGGGACATACGGCAGCCGGCACCTCGCGGCCAAATGGTCGGCCGATGGCACGCTTGGCAGGATCAAGGCGCTGATCAACGTGGATATGATCGGCGACCGCAACCTCGGCATCCTCCAGGACATGAACTCCTCCGAGCCTTTGCGCCGCCTGATCTGGAGCACTGCCGCCGAACTCGGGTATTCGAGCTACTTCCTGAGGCAGCAGGGCGCCATCGAGGACGATCACATACCGTTTCTGATGAAAGGCGTCAACGCCGCCGACCTCATCGATTTCGATTACGGCCCGGGCAACTCCTACTGGCACACCAGCAAGGACACCATGGACAAGTTGAGCGCGGAGAGCTTCCAGATAGTGGGCTCCGTGGTGGTCGAGGTTTTGAAAAAGCTGGAGTAGGCGTCAGCTCACCCCACCATATAGGTACTCACAACCCCCATTTGGGGGGATTACAGGCCCTAGTACCTGGAGTACTATAGTTCCTTACCCCTGCTGGGCATCTCGTTGGTTTCCCCTGGGTGTTATAAGGAACATGAGATCCATTTCCCGCATTTTGTACCTACTCCTCTGTGTGTCTATCTCATTGATATCTGGAGAGTTAAAGGACGCAAACAAGAATGACAAAGCGGCGGCCGTGAATGAGTACGTCGTCCGGCTGCGTCCCGGGGTTTCCCCTGAGGCGGTGCTTGACGGCCTGGCGCCTGGAGCTAAACATCATCCATTAGGCGGACTTAATCTCCACTTACTCGAATTGCCCGCGAATACCCCCCCTGAGGTGATTGAAAAGCTGTCCAAGAACTCCCTGGTGACGTATGTCGAGCGGAACCATACAAGGGGCTTGAACAGTCTTGGGGCGCCGAACGATCCGAACTACTCCAGTTACCAGTGGGCGCTGAAGGCCGTCCATGCGGTTGACGCGTGGAGGCTTATCCCAGACCGCTACCTGACCGCGCAGGCGAGCGGCGGCAAGCGGCTCACCGTGGCGGTGCTCGACAGCGGCGCCGACTGCACTCATCCGGACTTCGTCAATGCGGGCGGCGTCTCCACGGACTCGGCCCAGGGAGGACAGCTCTATTTCGAGGGCAGCCGGGCATTCGTTCAGACGACGGTACAGGCCCCCGCATGCGCCTGGCAGGACGACTACGGCCACGGCACTCACGTAGCGGGCATCATCGGAGCTGCCGCAAACAACGGTGTTGGTATCGCAGGACTGGGTTACCCGCTCCGGTTAATGATCTATAAGGTTCTGGATGCCAACGGCAAGGGATCGGACGGTTCCATCGCGGCGGGGATCATGGCTGCCGCCGACGCCGGCGCCGATATCATCTCGCTGAGTCTTGGCGGAAACGGCTATTCGCAAACCTTCCAGGACGCTGTTACCTACGCGTGGCAGCGCAACAGCATGGTCGTGGGGGCATCAGGCAATACGGACAGCGGCAAGTTGTTTTTTCCCGCCGGCGCCATCCATGTGCTAGGCGTGGCCGCGGTGGATGCGAACCGCAATAAGGCCGCATTCTCCAATCACGGAAGCGGCGTCGATGTAGCCGCGCCGGGGGTGAGCATCCTGTCCACTGCGCCCGGATATCCGGTCAAACAGGGAGTGCGGAACTACGCGTATTACTCGGGCACTTCGATGGCGGCGCCGTATGTGTCCGCGCTGGCGGGACTGGTAGCCACAATGACTCCAGGCATCGCGGCGGACGCTATCGCACTGCGCATCGAGCAATCTACCGATTCCAGCACCGGCTTTTGGGACCAGTTCCTCGGGTACGGAACGATTAACGCCTGGCGCGCCGTGAGCGGAGTTCTGGGTCCCGCATCGGTGGGCGGCCTGGTGGGCCAGGCGGTAGACGAACTTGGCCTTCCTGTGGCGAACGTTCAGATCTCGGTGGGACAGGTGAGCTACACTACCGACCGCACCGGGTTGTTCCGGTTCGCAAACCTGCCAGCGGGCGACTACACGGTCACGGTGGCTTCATATGGCTTTCAGAACCAGGCTTTGAAGACCACAGTGCCGCCCGGCGGCGATACTACGCTCACCGTTCGCATGGGAGTGCCGCAGGGGACGCTATCCGGCGTGGTGACCGCTGCGGGGCGCCCCGCGGGCGGGATGGTCGTGCAGGCCCTGAAGGACGGACTGGTGGAAGACAGCACCATCACCAACGCGGCGGGCCAATACTGGCTGGTCGTGCCGGAAGGCTTGTACGACGTGCGCGCTTCCGGAGTGGCGGTGCCCGCGGGCACGGTGTCGCGCCAGGCGGTCTCCACCGGCCGGGTTACGAACGTCAATTTCAGCCTGCACCGGCTCGGGTGGATCTACGGTTCGGTTACCGACGGGGAAGGCAAGCCGGTGGCCGGCGCCGAGGTGAGCATCGCCGGCGATACTACCACCGCGGGAGCCGTTACCGATTCGAGCGGGAACTTCGCGACCATCGGCCTGCCGGCGGGCGACTATTCGGTCTCTGCCTACGTGCAGGCCGGGAGCGCGAGCACCAGCGTACGGTTGGACGCGGACGGCGGCGCCAAGGCCGACTTGCGGATCGGCGGTTCCCCCCTACTGGTACCGTCCGTACCTCGGTCGTAAGGGTGCCTTTCCCCCCTTTTTTTCCTTGCTTTTAAGTCGATGAAATGTTTGGATTGACCTTAGGACGGACCCGCTCATTCTCAAATGCCTGTACTGAAGAAATCAGATACTCGTCTAGACCGGTCAACCGACCCCTTTTGGTGGGCGCTTGCCGGAGCCTTGAGCTTGGGATCCGTTTGGCTTCCCACGCTACTGCGCATGCAATCGGATCGCATGACGCCGCTGCTCATTACGCAATTGGCCATGTTTTTTTCCGGCGGTCTGCTCGGCGCGATGCGGCCTGACCGGGTTTGGCGTTGGGGGATCGCCGCTTTCCTCGCCTTTGGCATTCGCGATTTCGCACAATTGGCGAACGATCCCAAGTTCACCTGGTTTACGAGCGATCAACTTTTGGCGTATCTGGGGAACCACGCGCCGGGCTGGGCCGTCGGCACCATCCCGATGTTCGCCGGCGCGTATATCGGTCTCTACCTTGCGCGCGGCAATGTGAAATAGGCTGTGCGGCCTTGAAAAAACACGGGCGGCGCCCCCGCGAATCCGCCAGATCGCTCCCTCGCGGTCGAGGCTCAGTAACGGTGGTGTCCCTGTAGGGGCCGGGCATGCCCGGCCCGCTCT
>JAEZIJ010000156.1 GCA_023436715.1 Acidobacteriota bacterium | reverse complement strand
GTCTCGAATTTCTCCGACTTCGTGACCCTCTCCGCCTCGGCCGCGAAGCCCGAGAAATTCGTCCCCCACCTCAGCTCTGCCGTGCTTTATGCCGCGAACTGATTGCAAAAGGGCCAAAGTCCAGGGCACGGCTTCAGCCGTGCCGCACGCAAGTCCTTGCCAAGCCAAGGGCTTTAGCCAGGCTTTAGCCCCTGCCGCTGCAACCCAGGAGATTCCGGACGACGCGCCGAAGGGCGTACGCTTACTCACCCGTATCAGGCCTTGTATCAGGGCACGGCTTCAGCCGTGCCGCAAGCCCTTGCGAAGCCCAGGGCTTTAGCCCCTGTCTGCGGAACACCAGGGCACCGGGCCGAAGTCGGAATACGGCGTTTCCGGTTCCAGGGTCGCCTATTGCCTGTATTTCCGTTATCGCTCAGGGAACCTACCCTTGTAGAGGAGGTTCGAGATGGCGGATTTTTACCAGACCGGAATCGTCACGACTCTTCATCGGTTGAGCCCCAACGGCCTGCCCAGGCTGGAGGCGGAGTTGGAGGAATTCTCCGAGCAGAATCCGATCGGGCTGGTGCTGCCGGCGCTGTATTCGGAGTTCGAGACCCCGGCGATGCTGGGGATTCGTGCGGAACTGGCGCGGGTGCGCTACCTTCGCCGCATCGTGCTCGCGCTGGGCCGCGCCGATGCCCGGCAGTACGCCAAAGTTCGTGACTTCTTCAGTGGTTTCCCGAACGTAACGGTTCTCTGGATGGGCAGCGAGCGGATACAATCGCTGCTGAGGATGCTCGATGAGCGGAATCTCTCGGCCGGCCCGGACGGTAAGGGGCGCTCGTGCTGGCTCTCCTACGGCTACCTGCTTGCCAAGGGCGACTGCGACCTCATCGCGCTGCACGATTGCGACATCCTGAATTACGACCGCCACCTGCTGGCGCGGCTGTGTTATCCCGTTGCGAATCCGAACCTCGGTTTCGAGTTCTGCAAAGGGTTTTACGCCAGGATTACGGACCGGATGCACGGGCGCGCCACGCGGCTGTTCATCACCCCGCTCATCAGGGCGCTGAACGGGATGGTGTCGGGCGCGCCGTTCCTGGAGTTCCTGGACAGCTTCCGGTACGCGCTTGCCGGCGAGTTCGCGATGAAAACGAAGCTCGCCCGGGTCAACCGCATCCCAGGAGACTGGGGCCTAGAGGTGGGCGTGTTGGCCGAGGTGTTCCGCAATTGCAGCACGGCGAGAGTCTGCCAGGTGGACCTCACGGACAACTACGAGCACAAGCACCAGAGCCTCTCGGCCGAAGACCCGACGCGCGGGCTGCGGCGCATGGCGGTGGACATTTCGAAGTCGCTGTTCCGGACCATGGCGGGCGAGGGAATCGTACTGACGCGGGACCACTTCCGCAGCCTCCAGGTGCGCTACGTGCGACTCGCCGAGGATACGATCAACCGCTACTACGCAGACGCGCTGCTGAACGGACTTTGCTTCGATCGCCACTCGGAGGAACTCGCCGTGGCGACGTTCGCAAAGAGCCTGCACCAGGCCGCCGAGGAGTTCTGCGTGGATCCCCTGGGTCCGCCGCAGATCCCCAACTGGAACCGGGTGCTCTCGGCGATTCCGGAGTTCTTCGATTTGCTGCTTGAGGCCGCGGCCGGGAACCCGGCCACAGCGAAGGTCTACGCCGCATAGGGAGGGAGCGCCCGGATGGAAAGCCTGCTATCCGAACAGGCAGTAAAGGCGGTGGAGAGCATTCGCGCCGCCGATATTGTGATCGGCATCCCGAGCTACAACAACGTCCGGACAATCGGCCACGTTGTGCGCGCCGCCCAGGCGGGGCTCGCGAAATACTTTCCGCAATTTCCCGCCGCCATCGTGAATTCCGATGGGGGATCGGCGGACGGCACCAGGGAAGCCGTGGTTTCGACGCAGATGGACGACGCACGGCTGCTGATGCTCTCCACGCCGCTGCTGCCGGTACATCGCCTGTCGTTTCCGTACCACGGGATTCCCGGGAAGGGAAGCGCGTTCCGGATGATCTTCGCGATGGCGCAGCGGCTGGGGGCGAAGGCGTGCGCGGTGATCGACTCGGACCTGCGGTCGATCACGCCGGAGTGGATCGACCTGCTGCTGCGGCCGGTTCTGTATGCCGGGTACGATTTCGTCGCGCCGTACTATCACCGCCACAAGTACGACGGCACGATCACGAACAGCATTGTGTATCCGTTGACGAGGGCGCTTTACGGGGCGCAGGTGCGGCAGCCGATCGGCGGCGACTTCGGCCTTTCCGCCGCGCTCATCGATCGCTATCTGCAACGGAACGACTGGGAAACGGACGTCGCGCGCTACGGCATAGACATCTGGATGAGCACAATCGCCATCGCCGAGGGTTTTCGCGTCTGCCAGAGTTTTCTGGGCGCGAAACTGCACGACGCGAAGGACCCGGGCGCGGACCTCAGCGCCATGCTGCACCAGGTTGTGGGCAGCGTGTTTCTGCTGATGGAGCAGTACGAGTCCGTTTGGCAGAACCGCAAGGGGAGCAAACCGGTCGACCTGTTCGGGTTCCGGTTTGACGTTGGGCTGGACCCGGTCCCGGTGAATCTGGACCGAATGCTCGGAGCGTTCCACCGGGGCTGCCGGGAACTGCCGGAAGTCTGGGCGTTGGCGCTGGGCAAAGACACGCTGGGCGCTGTGCTGCAACTCGACCATGAGCTGAGGGACGGGCGCGGGCCCTTTCACCTGCCGGACGAACTCTGGTTCCAGATCATCGCCGAGTTCGCCTGCGCCCACAAGGCGAGGCCGCTCGATCAGGGCCATCTCCTGCGGTCCCTCACGCCGCTTTACCTGGCGAGGGTGGCATCATTTGTGATCGAGACGGAAACTCTGTTTTCCGCGCAGGTGGAAGAAAGGATCGAGCGGCTCGCGATGTGCTTCGAGGAGATGAAGCCGTACCTGGTCTCCCGCTGGAATCACAAAGACTTACCAGCCGGGGAACGGCCGCAGAGACTCAAGGAGACGGAAAAGGCCAAGTTGGAGGCTTAGGATGATCGCTACATTGCACCAAATACTGGAAAGGGCGCTGGAGCGCCTTGGCACAATCACGACGACGTATCTTCCGCCGCTTCTGGCCGGCCTTGTCATTTTCGCCGTCGCGCTTCTCGTCGCGCGGTTTGCGCGGTGGTTGTTGCTCCGCGTAACGAAGGCGTCGGGCTTTGAGCAGTTTCTGGCACAGAGCGGGCTGTCCTCCATGCTGGGCCGCTCCGGACGGCTGCGCGCGGCGCGGCTGGTAGCCACGACGCTGTTCTGGGCCATCGCGCTGATCGGAACGCTTACAGCGCTGAGCGCATTCGACACTAAGCTGACAACGAAGATCATCGAGGCTGTTGTGTTCCTCCTTCCAAAGCTGATCACAGCGGGCGCCATCGTTCTGGCCGGCACCTGGCTGGGCCAGTATCTCGGGCGAGGCGTGCTGGTGTGGTCCTGCAACGAGGGAGTTCCGTACCCGCGGGCGCTGGCCACGGCAGTCCGGCTGTTCGTGATCTTCGTCGCGGTGGTGGTTGCGGCGGACCACCTTAACTTTGCCCGCACGGTGTTCCTGGCCGCGTTCATCATATTGGTGGGAGGAATGACGGCGGCGGCGAGCATCGCGGTGGGGATTGGAGCGCATCACGCAGTGCAGCGGCACGTACACGATCCGGAGCGCGTGGCGGCCAATCGGGAGAAGTCGCTTTGGGATCACCTGTAATGGGTGCAAGCCCGGCCCGGTGGGACCTGAGAGAATGTTAGTTTAGATGCGGTTACGTACCTGGCCGTTGCTGGCCATCGCCTTCGGGACGTTGATTGTGTTGATCGCCCTTTCGGGGTTGAGTGCACTGCAGAGCGCGCAGCGCATTTTCCGCGAGACCTCGACTCTCCACCGGCGGTATCAGGAAGGCGAACGCATTCTGAACCAGGTGCGGGTGGAGATTCATCTTTCCGGTGTGCTGGTCCGCGATTTTCTGCTGGACAGATCCAATCTGACCGCGGAGAAGTATCGTGCGCAGCTCCTCGAGATTCGCTCGGCGGTTCCGCAACAGTTGAAAGCGCTCGAAGACGTGCTGAGCGGCGCGGATCGGGCCATGCTGCGCACGCTGCAGACGGAACTGGACGGCTACTGGGATTCCCTCGATCCGCTGTTCGAGTGGACTCCGGATCAAAAGCTCGCCTACAGTTCGGTCTTCCTGCGGCGGGAGGTTCTTCCGCGCAGGGATGCCGCCCTTCAAATGGCGCGTGAGCTGCGCGACCTGAACCGGGCAAATCTGGACCGTCAGCGAAGGGAGGTGGCGCAAAAAGAGACGGAATTGCCTCTGTATATCGGAAGATTGCTCACAATTACGCTGCTGCTCGGCCTGGTTGTTGCGGCCGGCAGTATTTACAGAATCAGCCGGCTCGAGCAGCGATCCGAAGGGCAGCGGAAACGGGCGGAGGCGGCGGAGCGGGAGTTGCGCAGTCTTTCGCAGCAGCTTGTGAAAGCGCACGAGGAGGAACGACGGGCGATTTCCCGGGAATTGCACGATGAAGTGGGGCAGATGCTGACGGCACAGCGAATGGAGATACGGAACTTAAGGCAGCTTCGGACAGCTCCCGAGGATCAGTTCCTGGCTCACCTGGAGGCCACGGCGCAACTATCGGAAGAAGCGCTGCGCGCCGTCCGCAGCCTGGCCATGGGATTGCGGCCTTCGATGCTGGACGATCTGGGTCTCGGTCCGGCTGTGGAGTGGCAGGCGCGCGAGTTTTCGCGCCGGTTTGGCGTGCCGGTGACGGTTCAGCTCGAAGGGCCGCTCGATTCGCTTCCCGACCAGCACCGCACCTGCGTTTACCGCGTAGTTCAGGAGGCGCTGACAAACTGCGCGCGCCACGCGCACGCCAAGGAGATCCGTATTTCGGTGCACGGCGCCGAGGACGGGCTCTCGATGACGATTCAAGACGACGGTGTGGGGTTCAGCGCAACGGAATGCCGCGGGCGGGGTCTCGGCCTGATCGGAATCGAAGAGCGCGTGCGAGAGTTAGGCGGCCGGTTCGTAGTGTTTTCACACGCCGGAAAAGGGACGGTGCTCTCGGCCGAGTTCCCTCTTGCGAGAAAGGCGGCATCGGTATGAGCAAGATCAGAGTGTTGCTGGCGGATGACCACGGGCTCGTGCGCAAGGGGTTGCGCTTTGTGCTGGAAGCGGAGCCCGGGTTCGAAGTGGCCGGCGAGGCGGGCGATGGGCGCGAGGCCGTCCGCATGGTGGAGGAACTCAAGCCGGCGGTGGTCATCATGGACATTGCGATGCCCAACCTCAACGGAATTGACGCGACATCGCAAATTGCAAAGAAGAATCCCGGAACCGGTGTGATCATGCTGAGCGTGCATTCGGACGAATCTTATCTTCTCCGAGCCCTGAATGCCGGCGCGAAAGGTTACCTGCTGAAGGATTCGGCGGAACTCGACGTGGTGATGGCGGTGCGGGCCGTCTCGCGCGGGAGGCCGTTCTTCAGCCCCGCGATCACGAAGACGATGCTCGAAGACTACATGCGCTACCTCCAGCAACGGAATATTCAGGATTCGTACGAACTGCTGACGGACCGCGAACGCGAGATTCTGCAACTGCTGGCTGAAGGGAAATCGAATAAGGAAGTAGCAAACCTGCTGAACCTGAGCCTGTACACGGTTGAAACGCACCGCACGCACCTCATGCAGAAGCTGAATCTGCACAACACCGCGGAAATCGTGTTGTACGCAGTGCGCAAGAAGATCATATCCTGAAGGTGGCTGTATGGACAGGCCAGGAGGCCTGTCCCACTCTTGGGGCATGGCTGAACCCTCCACTTTCGAGTTCCACACGGAGCGGCACCTGGTGGTGTTGACCGGCATAACCGCACGAAATCTGGAAGGACTTCTGGACGGGATTGAGAAAGTTCCGGGTTCTTCGATCTTCTATCACACTCACCAGGAGTACCTCGCGCACCACTTCGAGAAGCCGGTCTTCTACAACGATTTCGCATTGTGGATCGCGGAGGCGCTCCAGCAGGACGCGCTGGCCGAGCGGCTGGCGGCCATCGATCTGCTGTCGTTCACCGCTATTCGCGGGCTGCGCGACGAAATCGCGGCGACGATCCGAAGCTACATCGCCGGTGGCGCCGAGGGCACGCGCGACTGCCCGCCTGGCAACGAGTTCCATTTTTGCAGATCGAAGAGTTTTGTGATGCCGACGGGCATTGTGGCCCGGACCCCCGCCGAGTTTTTCGAGAAGCTCCCGCAGGTCACGACCGTATCGCTGTACTTCCACTTTTTCGAAGCGCGGCTGCGTCTCGGGCACATCACCAACGATTTTTCGCAATGGCTTGGCGATCAGGGCGAGGAGGAGCTCGCGCAGCGGATCAACGCGCTCGACCCCTACATCAGGAGCCTTGACGAGCTGAAAGCCGACATCATCGCGCTTGGGGCGCTGCGGAAATGGCAGTAAATCTGGACGCCTATTCCGCCGTGGTCGGCCGCGAGGTGATCGAGGAACTGCGCGTGCTCGCCGGGCACGTGAGCGGCCGGCGCTTGCTGAATGTGAATTCGACAGCCGTCGGCGGGGGTGTTGCCGAGATCCTTACGCGGGTCCTTCCGCTGTTGCAGGAACTCGGCGTAGAGACCACGTGGGACGTGATCAAAGGAGACCAGGCGTTCTTCGAGGCGACGAAGGCTTTTCACAACGCGCTGCAGGGGACGCCTGAGGCGATCACGGATGCCATGTTCGAGACGTACCGGGAAACCATCGCCGCCAACCTGCGCTCCATGCGCCTCGATGGAGATGTGATCATTATTCACGACCCGCAGCCGGCGGGGCTCATCGAGGCGAAATCGGCGGGTGGGGCCCGCTGGGTCTGGCGGTGCCACATCGATGTCTCAAATCCGCAGCCGAGGGCAAGGGATTTCCTGAAGCCCTACGTTGAGCGCTACGATGCCGCTGTATTCTCGATGCCGGATTTTGCGAGGAAGCTATCGATTCCGCAGTACGTGGTGACGCCCTCCATCGACCCGCTCAGCGACAAAAATCGCGAGCTGGAGCCGCGGGAAATCGAGAGTACGCTTGAGCGGTACCAGATCGATCCCGGGCGGCCGATTCTGACACAGGTGTCGCGGTTTGACAGGTTGAAAGACCCGCTCGGCACAATGGCGGCCTACCGCATGGTTCGAAAGCGATTCGACTGCCAGTTGGTGCTTGCGGGCGGCGGCGCGTCCGACGACCCCGAAGGAGCGGAGGTGCTCCGCGAAGTCCTGGAGCAGGCGGCGGGAGACCCCGATATTCATGTATTGCCGCTGCCGCCGCACAGCGATTTGACAATTAACGCACTGGTGCGCGGGTCCACGGTCGTTTTTCAGAAGTCGATCCGTGAGGGCTTCGGACTGACTGTCAGCGAGGCGCTCTGGAAGAGAAAGCCGGTGATCGGGGGCGCGGTAGGCGGCATCAAGCTTCAGGTGATCAATGGCGTGACAGGATTCCTTGTGTACACGCCGGAGGGCGCGGCGCACCGCGCGCTGCAACTGCTCAGGGATCCCGAACTGCGGCACACGATGGGTGATAACGGATACGAGCACGTGAAGCAGAATTTTCTGGTGACCCGGCACGTGGAGGATTCCCTGCTGCTTCTGCTCGCGCTCGACCATCCGGACGAAGATATCGTGCGTTTAGGGTGAGTTGCAGGACCGCATTGCGGGACGTCGGGGTAATCCGGTAGATTGGTGAGCGGAGGAATGGCCGAGCGGTCGAAGGCGGCGGTCTTGAAAACCGTTAGGGTCGTAAGGCCCTCGGGGGTTCGAATCCCTCTTCCTCCGCCACCCACGCCCTCGTCGCTCCCCTGAGATTTGCCGCGCACCTTGACGTCACCCGGATCGCGTCCAGTCTGCACTTCAGGCCGCGTGGCGTAGCGCCTCGGCTACCTGGGCTTCGGCGGATTGCATCGCGGCGTTGAGCCCGTCCGGACCTTTGGAAACGCCCTCAGCGCGCACAAGAGTTACGTCTGTCAGGCCGATGAATTCCAAGACGGACTTCAGGTATGTCTCCTGATAATCCAGCGATTTCATCGGGCCATCGGAATAGATACCTCCGCGCGCCGAAACCACGATGACTTTCTTGTTGGACGGGACCAGCCCGACCGGGCCGGAGGCGCCGTATTGAAACGTTCGTCCCGCGCGGACAATGTGGTCGATCCAGGTCTTCAACGAAGAAGGAATGGCGAAGTTATACATGGGTGCTCCGATGACGATCGCCTCGGCGCTCAGGACTTCATCGACGGCCCGATCGGAAAGCTTGACAGCTTCGGAAAGAAGGGCATCCCGCTTTTCCGGAGGTGTATAGAATGCACCGATGGTAAGCCCGTCGAGGTGTGGAAGAGGATTGATCGCCAAATCCCGTTCGATGACTTTGCTGTCGGCGTGTGCCGCTTTCAGTCCGTCGACCACCCTTGCGGTCAGCTTTCGCGAAACAGAACGGCCGGCCAAGGGGCTGGTGTCAATGTGCAGAATCGTATACGGCATGGGTTGCTCCCTCTCCTTTCGCTGCGCCTTTCGGCGCCGTCTATCATCGAATTCAATGGAGTAGATGTCCGGCGACGTGGACGGGAACTGCCCTGGCGTCCAAAGATCTTGTCCAGTCGTCCAAACCAGGAAGGCAAAATGGATCCAATCTCAGACCTGTTCAAGACCATGCGGATTGCTGCGGTGCTTCACTCCAGAGTGGAAGCGACCGCGCCTTGGGGACTCACGCATCATTCGACTGAACCGGTACAAGCCGGTATTGTGCAGCGCCTCGCGCGCAAGATCTCGCCGATGCACCTGGCTCACTTTGGCATGATTGCGCGCGGCAACTGCTGGTTGACCGTCCAGGACGGGCCTGAGGCCGTTCCTCTCACCGGCGGCGATTGCTTCCTGATCGGCCCAGGACATTCGTACACGTTGCGCGATGCCATCGATACGCCTGCAAAGAGCTTTTGCGATGCCGTCAAGGGGAGCAACGTCGTTCGATACGGGGGCGGTGGCGCACCCACCACGATTGTCTCCGGGCTGTTCAGCTTCGAGACGCCGAGCGTCCGTCCGATGGGCCGGATTCTCCCTGGTCTGATCCTGGTGCGCGCCGATCAGGCGCGAACGCTCGCGCTACATACGACGATACAACTGCTGGCTTCCGAACTGGTCGAGGGCGCACCGGGATCAGAGGTGACTGCAACGCGTTTGGCAGAGGTCCTGTTTATTCAGACTGTCCGGGCTCACATCGCGATCGGATCGGAGAGTTGCGAGCAAGGCTGGTTGCGCGCGACCTTCGATCCTCAGATCGGCGCCGCGTTGAAAGCGGTTCACGACAACGTCCGAAATCCGTGGACGGTGGAATCTCTGGCTGCCACAGCCGGCATGTCCCGATCCGCATTCGCGGCCCGCTTCAAGGAACTGCTCGGTCAAACGCCACTCGATTAGTAACCGAGTGGCGGATGCAGAAAGCGATTCAGCTATTGCAGGAAAGGGATACGAAGTTGGTAGACGTTGCGCTGGCCGTCGGATACGAGTCGGATGCCGCTTTCAGCAAAGCGTTCAAGCGGCTCGCCGGTGAGACTCCGGGCGAGTACCGCCGCAGCGCATTGAGCCAATCGGCGGCGGTCACAGCGGCGGTTCCATTGGCAGGGCAAGCGGCGGCTCACGGAGAAAGTCGAGACGGGACATCTCCTCCACGGCGTCCCGCACGGATTGCTCGGTAGTAGGTTCCACGGTGATGACGAACGGCAGATCGTGCTTGGTATCGCAGGGCGCCTGGAGCACCGCTTCCAGGCTGATGCGCTTTTGCGCAAGGATGCCTGCGAGAGCGGCGATAATGCCGGGGCGGTCGTCCACACGGAATCGCAAGTAGTATGCGCGCTTCTGCCGTGTGACGGGAATGGGATCGTACTCGCCGAGGCGCTGGTGGGCAAACGGCGAAACGCGGTCGGGGCTGCCGCGGCGTATCTCGCGAGCCACACGCATCAGGTCACTCACCACGGCGACGCCGGTAGGGCGCGGGCCGGCGCCACGGCCATAGTAAAAGGTGTCCGCGCCGTACGTTCCCTTCACCCAAACTGCGTTGTAGGCGCTCTGCACGCTGGCCAGAATTGTGGAATTCGGGATCAGGGCAGGCCTCACGGACAGGATCAGTCCTTTGGAAGTCTGGCGCGCTGCGCAGATCAAACGAATCGTATGCCCCAACTGTTGCGCGTATTGGAAGTCGATCGGTGAAATGCGCCGGATGCCTTCGGTAAAGATATCCGAGGGCGTGATCTTCTCTCCGAAAGCGAGCGCGGATAGGATGGCGAGCTTTGAGCGGGCGTCAAAGCCATCGATGTCGGCGCTCGGGTCGGCTTCGGCGTATCCGAGGCGCTGCGCCTCTTCCAGCACGGTCTCGAGAGTGGCGCCGCGCTTTTCCATTTCGGTCAGGATGTAGTTGCTTGTGCCATTCAGGATTCCGAGCAGGGCGACCACTCGATCTCCGGAGATGCCTTCGCGGAGCACAGCGTGGATCGGAATTCCGCCGGCGACGCTGGCCTCCATGGCAATATTGGTGCCGGCCACGATCGAGCGGTCCCAGATCTCGGCGCCGCAGAGCGCCATCAGTTCCTTATTCGCGGTGACGACCGACTTCTTGTTGGCGATCGAGGTATCGACGATCTCCGCGGCCACGCCGGTTCCCCCGACGAGTTCCGCAACGATGTGAACGTCCGGGTGCGTTGCCACCTCGCGCCAGTCTCGCGTCTTGAGCACCGGCCCGAGGGCCTCGGGGATGGGCTTGGTCTCGACCGTGCGGCTGCACAGGGCTGTGACGCGAAGGCGGAAACCCAACTTAATGTCGATTTGCGCCTGATTTTCGGCGAGAATCGCCAGCGCGCCCATTCCTACGTTGCCTAGACCGACGATGCCTACGTTCACTTGTTGCATTTACCGCTATGATAACAGCGCCCAACACAATACATCCCGGCGAACCCGCGACGTGAATCGATCCGTTCATGGTGCGCACGATCAAATGCGCTGTGCTGTATGCTATTCCGTGATGAACCGCCGCGATCTACTCAAAGCTGTACCCGTATTTGCCGCCACCCCGCTCACGGCTGCCCCGGCAGCCGCAACGAGCAAAGCCCGGCTTCGCCCGGCTGTGTGCGCCTACTCGTTTCGCGAAGCTCTCGGAAACCGCTCGATGACCTACGAAGACCTGGTCAGGTTCACCGCCGGCGTGGATGCCGACGGCATCGATATGACTGTCTACTGGTTTCCCGATGTTTCGGATGGATTTTTGCTGCCGCTGAAGCGCCTTGCCTACAGGCTGTCAGTGGAGATTTACTCCATTGCCATCCGGACGGAAATGACGCAGAGCACTCCGGAACTGCGGCAAAAAGAAATAGCGGAAATCCGAAAATGGGTGGACGTTGCCGGGAAACTTGGCGCGGGCCATATCCGTGTGTTCGGTGGCAAGGTCCCGAAGGAGGCCACCGAGGAGCAGGCAGCGGGCTGGGTCGTCGAGGTGCTCAAGAGCGTTGCGGATTACGCCGGCTCCAGAGGAATCATCCTCGGTCTCGAGAACCACGGCGGGATCACGGAAAAAGCCGCCACCGTCGTGGATATCGTGAAGCGGGTGGCCTCGCCCTGGGTCGGCATCAACCTCGATACGGGGAACTTCAACACGAATGTATACTCCCAGATTGCGATGTGCGTCCCGCACGCGGTCAATTTCCAGGTGAAGACGGAGACTACCGAGGACGGCGAGAGGAGACCCGCCGATTGGGACCGGGTGCTTTCGATTGCAGCCGAGTCGGGCTACCGCGGCTACCTGGCGCTGGAGTACGAGGGCAGGGAACCGGCCGCGATGGCTATGCCGCTCCTTATGGGACGTCTCAATCAGTTGTGCCGCAAGTATTCGATGACATAGCCGGCGCGGGCGTGCGAGTTCAGCGCGTCTTCTCGTGCCGTTGCAAGTCCTTTTGGGTGTCCGAGAGGTGCTCGATCATCAGCGTCCGTGCGCCCTCGGGGTCCCTGCTGGAAATCCTTTCGAAGATCGCTTCGTGCTGTTTCGTCCGCTGCTTGAAGACGAGGGAGCCCGAAAACGTCACCACGCGGCTCTGCCTCAATAGCTCGGAGAGAGGTTCGAGCAGCACAAGCAGCACGGGGTTCTGGGCGGCGCGGGCGATCTCCGTGTGGAACTCGAGATCGGCATCGACATAACCTTCGGGCTCTCCGGGCTTCCGCCGCATTGTATCGAGGCAGCGCTGCATCGCCGAAAGATTCTCGTCCGTGCGGCGCTCGGCGGCAAGGGCGGCGACACCGGCTTCAAGAATCGTCCGAACCTCGAGGAGTTCGCCTATGGTGTGCGGGTTGCGCCGCAGCATCAGACGGAGCGAACTCGTCACGGTCTCGGTCCGCGGTTCCTGGACCACGGTGCCGCGTCCGCGCTCGATGCGCACCAACCCGCGGCTCTCGAGCAGTTTCATCGCTTCGCGCACAACCGTTCTGCTGACCTTGAACACCTCGCACAACTCGCGCTCCGGCGGTAGCAGCGCGCGCGGAGGAAGTTCCTTGGAAATGATCCGCTCCGACAGGAGTTCCGCGAGATCTTTGTGCAGCGGAGTACGTGGAACTGAGAGCTGTTTTGCGGCCGTTTCTAGAAAATCCACGCCGCAATTTTACCACTTGGCAGGACTTTTTCCATTACCTGTACAGAGCCCAAGCGTATGGGTGCCAGAATCCGAACTGATCGTAGTAGCCGTAAACATACGGGGTTTGATAGTAGCTGTAAATATAGGGCGTTGGATAAAGGTAATATCCGAATCGGCTCGAGTTCCAGTAACGGTCATCCCTGTCCCCATCGCCACGGTAGCGCCTCTGGTAGTAGCGATTGCGGTCATCCCGGTCATGGTCCGAGCGCTTCCCTTGTTCGCGCCGTTCTTCGGAACGGCGGTCGTCACGGTCCGCAGCATAGATCGAAGTAGGAACAGAGACCGTGAGAGCCGAACCGAGCGCGAGCGCTGCCAATGCTTTCCTGATCATGTTGCCTCCAGAAGTGTGGACGTGCCTGCCGCCCCGCGGTCTGTATCGCCTCGTAACGATTTGTCTCACCGGTGTCAACGATCGCGGATCGCTTCAAACGAGCGGCTCCGCCGAAGCCCCCAAACAGGCATTACCATAGCAGCTATGGATCTTCAGAAGACAGTCGTCATCTGCACGGCCCTCTCGGCAATCGCCATCGCCGGATCTGCACAGACGGCCCCGGCTCCGAAGCGGCCCCGCATCGTGGGCGTCGCGCATATCGCCATCCGGACAGACAACCTTGACGCGGCGCGCAAGTTCTACGGCCGGCAATTGGGATACGAGGAGGCGTTCAAGCTCGACCGTCCCGATGGCGGGCTCATGGTGACTTACTTCAAAGTGAACGATCACCAGTACATCGAGTTGTCTCCGGGCTGGAAAGGGCCGGAGCAACTCGTCCTCTCTCACATCGCGTTCGAGACCGACAATGCGCAGCAGTTGCGCGATTATCTGGCGAGCAAGGGCGTGAAGGTCCCCGCGACTCTGGGTAAAGGTCTGGATGGGAACCTGAGCTTCATGATCAAGGACCCGGACGGCCATGATGTCGAATTCGTTCAGTACATGCCTGGATCGCTGCACTCCCGCAATTTCGGGAAGTTCGTGCCGGATACCCGCGTTTCCGAACGGATCATCCATGTTGCGACGACCGTATCGGACCGCGCCGCATTCGATGCCCTGTACCGCGACATTCTCGGCTTCCGCGACATCTGGCACGGCGGCATGACCGAAGACAGGACGGACTGGGTCGATATGCGAGTGCCCGACGGCACCGATTGGTTCGAGTACATGCTGAACGTGAAGAACCCGAGCCTCCGCACGCTTGGCGTGATGAACCACTTCGCATTCGGGGTGCCCAGTGTAAAGGCGGGCCATGAGACGGTAATGCAGCGCGGCCTGAATCCGGCTGAAGGGCCGAAGATCGGGCGCGACGGCAAATGGCAGCTCAACCTCTATGATCCGAACCTGACGCGAGCGGAGCTGATGGAATTCGCGCCCGTACAGACGCCGTGCTGCTCGCCGCTGCTCAAGTAGCGCGATTTGTGCGCGGCCTCGTGAGGTGGTATGTTTTCACGGAGGTTCGGCACTGATGACGCGACGGGATTTTCTTCGAACTGCTGTGGCGCTGCCCGCGGGCACGTCGCTCGCCTACTATGAGGCGCTGGCGGCGTCCGCCCAGGACCAGATCAGGATCACGGACATCAAAGTGATGCAGGTCCGCGATCCGGGCACGTTGATCAAGGTGGAGACCGATGCCGGAATCTCGGGCATCGGGCCTTGCGGCACGAGCGGCCCGGTCGCGCGCGACGTCATCAACGTGCTGCACAAACGCCGGCTGCCGCAACTGGGCCTGATCGGCAAGGACCCTCTCGCCATCCGGGTGCACTTCCAGAACATGTTCTACGCTTACCCGCAGCGGGGCCGGCAGATGCGCGTTCTGAGCGGCATTGATATCGCCCTCTGGGACCTTGCGGGAAAGATCCTCAACAAACCCGTCTCCAAGCTTCTGGGCGGCAACTTCCGCGAGGAACTCCCGCTCTACTCGCATTGCAGCGGCAGCGCCGAGTTCCTCAAAAAGGAGAACTGGAAGCGGATCGTCGATAGCTGGTCGCAGGACCCGCGCGGCTTCCGGGCGTTCAAGATCGACATACACACCGCGTTCGGCGGCAACATGCAGCAGGTTGTGCCCAGCCTCGGACCGCGGGAAATCCGGGTCATCCAGCAGGCCTACGCCAACGCCCGCGAAGCCTTCGGCCCGGAGTGGGAGATTATCGTCCACTGCCACTGCGAGCTGGATGCTCCCACCGCGATCAAGGTGGCCGAGGCCATCGAGCCGATCAAGCCTTTGTTCTTCGAAGATCCACTGACCGAATCGTTCAGCGAGTCCTGGCTGGCGCTGCGGCGCTCCACGCGGGTCCCCATCTCGAGCGGTGAAAACATCGAGCTGCTGGAAGGCGCCTTGCCGTTCCTTCAAAACCAGGCTGTCGACATGCTGCAGCCGGACCTGATCAACTCAGGCGGAATTACCGGGGTCAAGATCCTGGCCGACATGGCCGCACACTATCGCGTCCCCATCTGCCTGCACAACGTGAGCGGCCACGTGCTGAACATGGCCTCGCAGCAGTTCTCCGCGGCGCATTTCAACTGCCCCTGGATGGAGTGCGTGCGCAACGCGGATCAGACCAAGGTGGCGGCCGGCAACGCGCCCGTGATCCGGAATGGGCGCATGAAAGTATCGACGCTCCCCGGCCTCGGCCTGGACCTCAACGAGGAGTACCTGAAGGCGAACCTGCTTCCCGGCGAAGCCTGGTGGGGATAGACGGGAAGCCTGCCGCCGCTACGTCTATTTCAACGGCACCGCGTGCTGCCTGATATACTCCTCCACCGGCGAGCGCCGCGAGCTGCCAGGCCGGGGCCCGATGTAATGGAAGGCCTCGGCGTATTCCACGCCATACTTCCGTCCGAGTTCCCGGTTGCGCGCGAGGACGAACTCCTTGATGTAGTTGCGGTCGGCGGTGACGTCGTCGTCGCCCAGCAAGGGCAGGCGCTGGTTGCGTTTGGCCAGATCCGCTCGCAGCCGTGATCCCAGGTGGCCCGCCGGACCTTTGGCCGCGTTGGCGCGATTGGCTTCGACCTTCTTGTCTATCACCCCACTGATGTCCACGACGCGCGTGATCTCCGGCCGCCGTGCGTAGTAGTACTTCTCTCGAACGTCGTAGGGCTTGAGCCCGGCCGCGAAGTGCTCCGGAAAGTCGTGCTCCCGCCCGGCGATCCAGCAGGCCGCTTCGACGGCGCGGGCCAGGGTGTAATGGTCGGGGTTCTCCTCGTCATGCGCCCACGGATCGAAGCAGATGACCGTGTCCACCTTCAGCAAGCGTATGAGAAAGATGAGCCGGCACATCAGCTCGTTCTGGGAAACTCCGGCCATGTAATGGTTGCTGTAGTTCAGGTCGAAGTTGCGTTCGAGGCCCAGAATGCGCGCAATTTCGGCATTGTCGCGCTCGTTGCGCAGCACGTTCTCACCGATGGTGCCCGGCGTACCGAGCCCGGGGGCGTCGCCCATGTCGTCATTGGTGGCGCGTACAAGATAGCCGGTGTAGCCCTCCTGGATCAGTTTGGCCACCGTTCCAGCGGCGGAAAGCGGGATGTCATCCGAGTGCGCCTGGAGAGCGAGAAGCACCTTGCCCTTGTGCGGCGTTCCGGCTATCGGCCGTTCGAGAAAAACCTCACCGGACGATGCCGGAGCCTGGGCGTGCGCGAGTTGGGTGAGCGCGGATCCTGCAATCAGGTTGGTGAAGAAGTTGCGCCGGAGCATAACTATACGATCGTTTCCTTGACCGGATCCCAGCGTACCTTACGTTCACGCCGGTACGCCTCGACCGACATGGCGATAGCAGCCGCTTCCTGGAAGGCCCTGTCCACGCCGCAGACCGGCTGCTGGCGGGAGCGCACGCAGTCGAAGAAATTCTGCATATGCGAGGTGACCTGGATTTCGTCGCGCTTCATGACGTAATCCGGTGCGCTGCCGGCCTTAGCGGCGTACTCCGGTTTCCACTCGCCGACAAAGGTCCGGCAGAACCGGGACGACACCTCGAGTGTTTTGTCGCGTCCCAGCAGCTGCACAAGCTCGCCCACGTGCCGGTTGTGGAATGTGCACTCGAACGTGAAGGCCACCTCCTTCTTCGGATAATCAAACAACACGTGCCACTGGTCGGGCACGTCCCGGTCTTCCTTCCAGAAGTACTTGTTGCCCATAACGAGCGCCGTCTCCGGGATGCCCATGCCCGTCACGCCGTTGGTGCAATCCCATATGTGGCTCATCAGATCGCCGGCGATGCCCGTGCCGTACTCCCAGAAACAGCGCCAGCGGAAGAACCGCTCGGGGTCGAACGGCCGCTTCGGTGCATTGGCGATGAACCGGTCCCAGTCGATGTTTTCGCGCGTGGCTTCCTTTGGCAGTTCGTTCAGATCGTAGCGGCCGTAAAACTGCCATTCGGGAAAGGCGCTCGTGCGATCGATGTAGGTGCGGATCAATGCGACCTTGCCCAACTGGCCGGACTGGTAGATCTCCTTCGCTTTGACCAGCGTGGGCATGCTGTTGTACTGGTGGCCAAGCTGGAGGATCCGTTTATTCTCCTGGAGGGCGCTCCGCATCGCCTTGGCCTCTTTCAGCGTGCGGCCCCACCCCTTCTCGCAATACACGTCCTTGCCGGCATTGGCCGCGCGGATCAGCATCGGCGCGTGCCAGAAGTCCGGCGCGGCGATTACCACCACATCCACGTCCTTGTCCGTAACCGCCTTCTCCCACTCGTGTACTTCGCGGACGTTGGAGTTCTTGACCGCCTTCCGCGCGCGCTCGACGTGAGGCTTGTAGAGATCGGAAATCACCCGGATTTCCGTGTTCGGGCAGGCCTGTATGTCGTCCACGAGTTGTGTGAACCGGGTGCCCAGCCCAACGCAGGCCACGCCGATCGTCTCGTTCGCCGATTTCTGGGCCAGTACCGCTGGCGCCCTGTTCAGAGCGGCTGCCAGCCCGGTTCCCGCTGTCACGTTCTTCAGGAATTGCCGTCGTTCCATTTCTGTTCCTCTCTGACTGCGTTTTCCCTAGTAGCCCATCGCGCGACGGACGTATTCCCGGCTCATCTTCCAGCTTTCACGCAGCGGCCGGGTAAGTTTGAAGTTGTCGGGGTGCGCGAGTTCGATCACCAGGTCGCCTTGGAAACCGAACGCTCGGAAGGCCCGGCCATAAGCGGCATAGTCCAGGTTGCCCTCGCCCATCGCCTCGGGCCACGTGCCGTCGCTCTTGCGGTCCCGGAGATGCGCGAAGATGATCCGCTTGTTGTAGCGCTTAACAAAATCGAGTGGATCGACTCGGGCGCCCACCAGCCAATCCAGGTCCGGCCCGAGTTTCGCGTCCGGGACACGCGCCAGGGTTCCCTTCAGGTCGTACTCGTTGTCGGCCACCTCATACGTATGGTTGTGCAGGTTCAGCCTGACGCCGTTGGCATTGCACACTTCGATGAGCTTGCGAAGATACTCGGCCTGAGCATCAAACTGCTCGGGAGTCTTCTTCGTCTTTGTGGCGCCAACCGAAGCGCCGAACGTATGCCCACCCAATTCCGCCAGACTCCCGACGAGCTTGCGCGCCTCCTCGAGTTGGGCGCCTTGCCGTTCGCGGTCCCACATGGCCGCCGAGTACGACATTCCGATTACGGGTAGGTTGTATTTGCGCGAGAGCGCCCGGATGCGTGCCACCGATCCCTCCGTGCGCAGCGCGTTATGCATCAGCTCGACCCCGTCCAGACCGGCATAGCTCATGTCGCTGAAGATCTGATCGAGAACCGGAGTGACGTCATGGCCGGGCTGAGTGGCCGCATAGACCCACACATGCCCGCCCACCGGCGTCTTGGCTGGAGCCGCGGCACGCAGGCCCCCGGCTGCCGCCGCCATTGCCGGCAGAACGCCTAGAAACTCACGACGGTTTGCATTTCGCACAGTTGTCTCCTCGGTCCGTGTACGCGAGAAGCCCGGGCCACCGTGGATTATATGATTGGTATATTTTTATGTCAATGAGGCGAATTGCGCCACGTAAAATATGACTGAAGTGGCACCTGTTGCGCCAACTAAGAATGTGACCGAAACGTGTGAGCTGCACAGAGCTGCCGTGAACTGCCGAACACTCCGGCAGAATGGACATGCA
>JAEZIJ010000155.1 GCA_023436715.1 Acidobacteriota bacterium | reverse complement strand
CGCGCCAAAAAATGCCGCGTTCGGAAGCTCACCCAGGCGTTGCGCAAATTGGGGTATACCGTCGCGCTCACCCCGATCAGCCCCGAGCCCGTCCCACAGAGCTAACGGTGATTTTCAACGGAGCGGTTTGCCAATCATTACGCCACCGCCGCGGGACCGGGATACTGATTCAACCGCTCAGCCGCCTTCAGACCCATTCTCGTGAACGCGCCGAGCACCGACGACCGTGCCCGCGCTCGTATCTCCATGCCGCGAGCGAGTTCGGGGCGGCCTCCTTCCGCAACCGGCAGCATGAGGCGGTTCGCCAATCCGAGCAGGTCCGCCGTCAACCCCGGAAACCGCCCGTGGAATTCCGCCAGCGCGGTCGCGGGAACCGACAGCACGCGTTCGGCCTGCCCCCTCCGGGTGGCATGGACGATCTGCCGCGCAGCCCGCCTGGCGTCCATGGAGATGAGGGGCAGAGCCGCGCCCAGACTGAACCACCGGAACTCCTTTTCCTGGCGCCCTTTGAAAAACGCGTTCAGAAACGAGCCGGTCCGCATCAGCCCGGGGACGATCGTGGTCACGCGGATGCCGTCCCGCTTCAGTTCCGCCCTCAACCCCTCGGAAAGCCCGACCGCGGCGAACTTCGCGCAGTTATAAGGCAGGAGGTGCGGCATGCTCACCTTCCCGCCAATGGAAGTGATATTTACGATTCGGCCGCCCTTTCGTTCGAGCATATCGGGCAGCACGGTCAGCGTGGGATACAGCACGCCCCAGAACATGAGCCGCATCGATTCCTCGAAATCCTGGGCTGTCATCGACTCGACCGGCCCGACCTGAATTGTGCCTGCGTTGTTCACGAGGATATCCACCCGCCCGAACCGTTTCCCAGCCCTGCGCACCATTCGTTCCACTTCGGACGGGTCGGTAACGTCGCACTGGACCGCGAGCACATCGGCGCCCTGCCCCTCGAGGTCCAGCCGCGCGCGCTCCAACTCGGATTCGTCGCGGGCGCAGATTACCACGCGGCAGCCCTGGCGCGCGAACTCACCGGCCAGAAGGAATCCGAGCCCGCGCGAACCGCCGGTGATCAGCACCACCTGGTCGGTAAGGTCCGCCATCATCAGGCGGCGCACAACGAGGCCGCCCGCGATAGCTGCGCCAGCCACTGCTCCCGCTATTATCAGTTTGTCCCGGTTCTGCTTGAGCTTCCGTTTTGCTACCCGCTTTGCGCCCCATACCGCCACCCTCGTCCTGAGTCTCATGGCCGGTTCGGTTTCCTCTCTTTCTCCCGCAACGATTCTTCCACCCGCTCGTCCAGATCTTCCTCCTCGCCCAGCCGACGCTCAGGTCTGAGCGCCTTCTCCATCTGAGTTTTCCTCGGGCCGCCTCTGCTGCGATCGTTCGGGTTCTTCCCCTTTTCACTCATGACGCTGTTCCTTTTCCCGCAGGTCCTCCTCGATGGTCTCCTCGTCGCCTTCCGCCGCGTCGATCGAAGGCTTGGGCCTGTCCTCGCGGTCCCTCTGCGGGTCGCGTTCATCCTTCTTAGGTTGCATAATGTCCTCCCGGTGCGCCCCCGTCCGTGGGGTCGAGCACCACTTTGATACATCCGTCTTGTTTGTCGCGAAATACTTCGTACGCGTACGGAGCGTCGCTCAAGGTGAACCGGTGCGTGATGACAAATGATGGGTCGATTTCGCCCCGCTCGATCCTGTCTAGCAATGGGCGCAGGTGCCTGTGCACGTTCGTCTGCCCCATGCGCAGGGTAAGGCCTTTGCCGAACGCGGCACCGAACGGCAAATTGTCAAGCATCCCTGCGTAGACGCCGGGGATCGAAACCGTGCCGCCCTTGCGGCAAACCTGTATGCACTGCCGCAGCACCGCCGGGCGGTCGAGCGACAGGTGCATCGCCTGCTTCGCACGGTCGTACAGCCCCGCGATGCCCGTTCCGTGCGCCTCCATCCCGACCGCATCGATACACGCGTCCGGCCCCATCCCTCCCGTCAATTCCTTGATCTCCTCGACCAGGTCTTCGGACTTCGAGTAGTCGATGGTGATCGCGCCGGATGAGGCCTCCGCCATACGAAGCCGCTCCGGAAACCGGTCGATTCCGATGATGCGCTCGGCTCCCAGAAGGCGCGCGCTCATCATCGTGAACTGCCCGACAGGTCCGCAGCCCCAAACGGCAACCGTGTCCCCCGGCTGAATGTCGCAGTGCTCCGCCGCTTCGTAGCCGGTGGGAAAGATGTCCGACAGGAACAGCACCTGCTCGTCGCTGAGCCGCGACGCCCCGTCGGTCACCTTGACCGGCCCGGCGTCCGCGAACGGAACCCGCACGTATTGCGCCTGTCCGCCTGCGTAACCGCCATACATATGCGAATAGCCGAACAGGCCCGCGGACCCGTAACCGTTCAGCTTTTCCAGCATCCACGCATTCGGATTGCTGTTATCGCATTGCGCGAACAGGCTGCGGCGGCAGAAGAAACACGAGCCGCACGCGATTGCGAACGGCACCACAACACGGTCGCCCTTCTTGAGTTTCTTCACCTCGCGGCCGGCCTCGACCACTTCCCCCATGAACTCGTGGCCGAGTATGTCGCCGGCTCGCATTGCCGGCACATACCCGTCGTATAGGTGAAGATCGGACCCGCAGATCGCCGTCAGCGTCGTCCTGATAATGACATCGTGTTCGCTGAGCAGTTGCGGATCGGGAACCCTCTCGACGCGAACATCCTGCGTCCCATTCCAACAGACAGCTTTCATCGGACCCCCTCAGAGTCTGGATCAACTGCCGGAAGCCCAGGACGGCGCGTCGCTGGCAGGAAACGATTCCATGGAGGCTTCTTCCACGGGTTCCACTCGCGCCATCTCCTCTTCGCGCCGCTCCGCCGTGATTGCGCCCCGCGCCTCGGCCGCGCGGCCTGACGGCTGCCCCTCATTGGTTACGATCTCGCCGACTTCCATGAGCTGCTTGAAACGGCGAAGGTCGTCGTGGATCTGCTGGTCCGGTTCCTCCCCGAACAGCCTGGCGACCGCGGACGTGATGTGTCCGCCGGCCGGATTGTACTGAAGCTGCACTCGGATAATCGTGCCCCGGTTGCCGGGAGCAGGCTCGAAGCGAACCGAGCCCGCGTGATCGATTCCGCCACCCCGCGCCCGCCAGCCGATCAACTCCGGCGCGCGATCCGCTATGATCTCCGCGTCCCAGTGCACGGTCTTGCCACCCGGAGCCGTCACGACCCAATGCGAACGCCGGTGATCGAGCACCCTCACGGATTTTACGTGCTGCATGAACCGCGGCAGGTTCTCGAAATTGTGCCAGTAGCGGTAGAGCTCCTCCAGCGGGCGGGCGATCGTCACGGACCGGCGCATCTTGATGCCGCGCCCATACGGAAGGCTGCCGTCAAAGAAAGGTCTGAGGCCCAGGAACTGTAGCACGTCCCGGTTCCCCGCAATGCCCCGCAAAGCAAAATCGGCGCCCACGAGCGCCAGCGCCGAACCGAACAGCGATCGACGTTTCAGTCCATAGACTACGGCTGCACTCCCGCCCAGAAGCGAAAGCCACCGGTCCGCTCCTGCTATCTTGTCGCGCTGCTTTTCGATTTCCATTGAGTCCCCCTCCGAACCGAATGGAAGATAGATGAGTTGAATGATGAGGCGACTTCCCAGTTCGCCTTACTACCCCTATTCTAAGCCCGTTCCCTTTCAGGGGACTGTCAAGAACTAAAGTCAGCGGCTCTTGTGGGGTCAGCCCTTCCGGGCTGCCGCCGCGCTTCGGCGCGGCGTACGGTGTCCGGACGGGCCAAAGCCCGGCGGCGGAGCTGAAGCCCCAGCCTCACAAGGCTTTCATCGCTGTTGGCGTCCGCCAGGCCATGCGGACTCCGGCCCAGTGGGGCAGGGCCGCGCCCTGCGGCGGGCTCCCCCCCCGCCCAGTTTGGCCGGCCTAAGAGGCCGGCGCAGCCCGAGGGGCTGCCCCACTGACGATCGATCGATTTTCGGGAGAGCGGTTCTATCCACTAGCGAGCCGCTACACCAATCATGCTTTGCACGCGCTCCAGCGCCTCCGGAATTGCCGCGGCGACCGCGGGGTGCATCTCGCCGCCGAGTGTCAGGCAATCGGCGGTCTCGATGCCGAGGATGGTAACTTCCCGGGGGACTCTGAAGCCCAGTGTGCGGGCGAGGGCGAGGGTGTCGAACAATCCCGTGCCGTGCGGAGTGCTGCCCGGGGCCGAGCGTACGTCTTCCTCGCGCACGACATAAATCGTGCCCGGGGCGTCATGGCCGGTCTGCACGGAATCGATCACGATGAGGCGGGAAACATCTACGAGCTGGTCAAGCAGGTGGAGGCCGGACTCGGAACTTGAGACGACGTCCACCTCCTCGGGAGGAAAGCACTCCGCCACCCGCCTGGCGGCAAGAATCCCCACGGCATCATCGCCGAGAATTTCGTTGCCTAGACCGAGCACGCGAACGGAGCATGGCATACAACTCAACTCCTGCGAACGCTGCCGTCGGAATCGCGCTCTAGCACGCTGAGCGTTTCTCCTCCGCGGCCGCGGACGCGAACCGAAAGCGGCATGCTGCCGGGCAGCGAGTGCGTAGCGCAGCCGAGGCACGGGTCGTACGCCCGGAACGCCATCTCCACCATGTTCAACAGTCCCTCGGAAACCTGCTTACCCGAGAGCAGGCCCTTGGCCGCCTTCTCGACGCTCATCGAAATCCGGGCGGCATTGTTCTGGGTGGCGACGATCAGGTTCGCCTTCGTGATGACCCCGCGCTCGTCGGTCTGGTAGTGGTGAATCAGCGTGCCGCGCGGTGCTTCCACAACGCCCACGCCTTCCCGCGGCGTTGCAGTCGGAATCGTGCGCACGTTGGAATCGGTGATTTCGGGATCGTCGGCGAGTTCCTTCATCCGCTCCGCCGCATTGATCAGTTCAATCACCCGCGCCCAGTGGTTCGCCAGCGTATGGTGCACCGGCTTGCCCAGCGTCTTCACGTACTTCTCATACGCCTGCTGGGCGAGCGGCGTCGCCATCCCATCGGCCACGTTGAGCCGCGCCAACGGAGCCACCGAGTACACGCCGCTGTCGCTGCCGTCCGCGAAGCCTTTCCAACCCGGCTGCTTCAGGTAGCAGAACTTCATGAAGCTCCAGGGCTCGACGCGCTCTGCGATGTGGTCCAGGTATTTCTCCGGCGCGAACTTCACAACTTCCTTGCCTTCCGGAGTGACTACCCGGAGCGAACCCTCGTAGAAGTTCACGCGATTGTTCGCGTCCACCATGCCCATGTAATGCGTGCGGTGGGTGAAGAAGTCCGCGGTAATCAGGTCCACGTAGTCCGAGTTTTCGAGCACGACCTTCTCGAATATCTCCAGCGTGAACTGCGCGAAATCCACCGTCTCGGCCGCCACGCTGCGGAAGCGCTCGCGGTCGGCTTCGGTCAGCCGTTTGGCGACGCCGCCGGGCAGCCCGAACACCGGGTGGACGGCCTTGCCCGCGGCGAGCGCGGTCAGGTCGCGCAGCTTGCGCCGCATCGAGATTACTCTCTTCCCGACCTCCACTCCGACCTTCGCCACCACGCCGAGGACGTTCCGCTCGGCCGCGGGCGCCTGCGGCCCGACGACGAAATCCGGCCCGCCGAGGAAGTAGAAGTGGAGCGTGTGGTCCTCGGCCATGAAGGTGTTGTAGACCAGCTCGCGAATCTTCTTTGCGGCCGGCGGCGGCGTCACTTGGTACAAATTGTCCAGAGCGCGCGTCGCCGCCATGTGGTGCGCCGTGGGGCAGACTCCGCAAATCCGCGACGTGATCTGCGGCATGTCCTCGGCCGGACGGCCCTGGGCGAACTTCTCGAACCCGCGCAGTTCGGGCACCTGGAAGTAGGCGCGTTCGACCTGCCCCTGGTCGTCCAGGAAAATGTCGATTTTGCCGTGCCCCTCCAGCCGCGTGATCGGGTCGATCGTGATCCTGCGTGTTGTCGTCTCTACTGGCATTGGGGCCTCCTATAGTCTCTTCCGCTGCAAGGATGATACCGGCAGGGAGTAGCGGTAGAACGTCCCGGCCGGGTCGGGGATCTTCGAGAGGATCGCCGCGATCTCCGTTTCCTCGTTGCTGGCCGCGAGCGATGCCAGTCCCGAAAGCGCCTTGGCGCCGTAATCGCGCACTCGCGAGGTTGGGCCGAAGCAACCGGTGCACGGCATGTTGCCCTCGATGCAGCGTGCGCCGCAGCCGCTGCGCGTTGCCGGGCCGAGGCACAGCAGGCCCTGTGCGAGCAGGCACTTCTCTTCGTCAATCAGCACTTCGTGCGGCCGCTTGAACTCGGAGATCATCGGCTTCTCGGGCTTGCTGTCCTTACGCGGACAGTCCATGCACAGCGCGTGGTCCGGTGCGAGCACAGTGCTCTTCGCCGGCAGCTTGCCCGATAGCAGCGCGTTCACCGCGTCCGCCAGAAGTTGCGGAGTGGGCGGGCACCCAGGAATGTAATAGTCCACGTCGATCACCTGGTGCAGCGCACGCACGGTGTTGTGTAGCAACGGCAGCGTGACCGTGAATCCGTTCTCCTTGTGCGTCGGTGTGGGGACTACGCCGGCCGCGTTCGAGGTGCTCGGCGATTCCCGATAGACCGTCTGGAAGATTCCGGCGCGGTTGGAGAAATTTCCGAGCCCCGGAATGCCGCCAAGCTGCGCGCAGGAACCGAACGCAATGATGACCTGCGCCTTCTTGCGCAGCAGGTGCGCCCACTCTTCCTGTTCGCTGGTGCGCACCGCGCCGTTCACAAATGCGGCAGCGATCTCTCCATCGGCCATTGCTTCGATGTGGTGCTTCTTGAAATCGAGAGCCACCGGCCAGAGCACGATGTCCACCGCTCCGGCTACGTCCAGAATCGCTTCGCCCAAATCGACGACCGCTTCCTCGCAGCCGCCGCAGGCCGCGCACCAGTAAAATGCCACCTTCGGCTTCATGCGGTCACCTCCTCTTCAGCGGGCACCTGCCAGTTCAGCGGACCCAGCGCGCGCACCTGGTCCACCATCTCGAACATGACGGTCCGCAGCCGGTCGCCCTCGGAGGCGGAGATCCACTCCAGCCGCAGCCGGCCGTCCTCGATGCCCATCTCCTTCACCACGCGCTTCAGCACGTTGAAGCGGCGGAGGCATTTGTAGTTGCCTTCCTGGTAATGGCAGTCGCCGGGGTGGCATCCGCCGATCAGCACGCCGTCCGCGCCGTTCGCAAACGCCTTCAATATGAATTGCGGGTCGATCCGGCCGGAGCACATCACGCGGATCACCCGTGCGTTCGGCGGGTACTTCATCCGCGATGTGCCCGCCAGGTCGGCTGCCAGGTACGTGCACCAGTTGCAGAAGAAAGCCACGATTTTCGGTTCGAACTTCGCTTCAGACATTCTCAGACTCCTTTGCTCCGCAGCGACTACGCATCGACCAGCACTCCTTCGATTTCCTCAAACAGCTCCTCGTCCTCAAAGAGCCGCTGCTGCAGCGAACCGGACGGGCAGGCCGCCACGCAAGTGCCGCAGCCCTTGCAGAGCACCGGGTTGACCTCCGCCTTCTTGTCCTGGGCGCGGAAAGTGATCGCACTATACGGACACAGCGGGATGCACGTTTTGCAGCCCGAGCACTCCTCCTCGATCACGTACGCGGAGTAAGGTTCCTGCTCGACGTAGCCGGCATCGATCAACGCCATCGCCTCAGCCGCCGCGGCGCCAGCCTGCGCCACCGTGTCCGGAATGTCCTTCGGACCCTGGCAGCAGCCCGCCAGGAAGATGCCGTCCGTGAACGTGTTCACCGGCGCGAGTTTCGGGTGACGCTCCAGGAAGAATCCCTCGGTCGAGCAGGTGATGTTGAACAGCCGGCGCACATCCTGCGCGTCCGCGTGCGGTTCCAGACCGACGGAAAGAACAACCATGTCCACCGGGATACGCCGCACCATCCCGAGCAGCGTGTCCTCCACCCGAAGCACCAGCTTGCCTTCCTCGCTCGGGTCGAACGCCCAGTCCGTCACCTCGGCCACCTTGCCTCGGACGAAATGCACGCCCTCATTCAACAAACGCTGGTAGAACTCCTCGAAGGATTTCCCCGGCGTCCGCATGTCGATATAGAAATTAAAAATCTCGGCCTCGGTGTGCTCTTTGAGCAGGTGCGCGAGCTTCAACGAATACATGCAGCACACGCGCGAGCACCAGCGGTTCGTGTTCTCATCGCGCGAGCCCACGCAGTGGATGATGCCGATCTTCTTCGGAACCGTCTTGCCGTCGCGCAGCACCACGTCGCCGGCCGTCGGACCCGACGCGTTGATCAGCCGCTCGATTTCGAGCGACGTGTAGACGTTGGGGTAAATGCCGTAGCCGTACTGCGGGCTCCGCCGCGCGTCATACGCTTGGAATCCAGTGCCCAGGATGATCGTTCCGACTTTGATCTCCTCAACGCTGTCCTGAAGCTTGAAGTCGATTGCGTGCCGGTCGCCGCAGGCCTCCAGGCAGGTCTTTTTGCACTTGCCGGACTTGAACTCAATGCAGGTTTCCGGATCGATCACCGGCGTCTGCGGCACGGCTTGCGGGAACGGCAGGTAGATCGGCCGCCGCTTGCCGAGCCCCTGGTTGAACTCGTCCCAGAACTTCGGCTGCTTGTAGACGCAGGCTTCGATGCACTCCTGGCAGCCCGCGCAGAGGTCTTCGCGGATGTAGCGCGTCCGCCGCCGCACCTTTACGTTGTAGTTGCCGACGTAGCCGCTCACACCCTCCACATCCGAATACGTCCACAGCGTGATGTTCGGATGGTTCTTCACGGTGGACATCTTCGGCGTCAGAATGCAGGCCGCGCAGTCCAGCGTGGGGAACGTCTTGTCGAACATCGCCATGTGGCCGCCGATGGTGGCTTCGCGCTCCACCAGGTAGACGTGTTTGCCCGCGTTCGCCAGCGTCAGCGCCGCATGGATGCCTGCGATGCCGCCGCCGACCACCAGCACGTTCGGGTCGATGTTGACGCGTCCCTTCTCGAGCGGCTTCTGCAACACAACCCGGCGGATGGCCGCGCGGATCAGGTCCTTCGCCTTCACCGTCGCAGCCGGCTTGTCCGTGTGTACCCAGGAGTCGTGCTCCCGGATGTTCACCATCGTCATGAAGTACGGGTTCAGCCCGCCTTTCGCCACGGCCACGCGGAACGTGTGCTCATGCAGGTGCGGCGAACACGACGCCACCACAATCCGGTTCAGCTTGTGCTCCTGAATGTCCTTCTGGATCAGCTCCTGTCCCGGGTCCGAGCACATGTACTTGTAATCCCGGGAAACAGCCACGTGAACCAGCCCGGCCGCGTACTCGGCCACCGCCTTGCAGTCCACAATCGCCCCGATGTTGGAGCCGCAATGGCACACATATACGCCGACTCGTACCGCTCCGTTGGGCTCAGGCATGGCTTGCTACCTCCTGTTTTGCGGAAAACCAGTTGCGCACCTTGTCCTTCCCTGCGACGGAGCGTTTCAACCCGAGCTTTCCTGGGTCGCCGCCGAGCGCCCATCCGAGCACCTGAGTGAAATAGAGGATGGGCACGTCGAACTTCTCTCCCTGGTCTCCGGTGATCTCGCCCTGGTAGACGTCCAGGTTGAACTGGCACAGCGGGCACATCGTGACGATGGCCTCAGCCCCCTTCCGCACCGCCTCCTTGAGGAGGATATAGTTCAACCGCAAGCCCACGTCGTGAATCGTTCCGGTCAGCGTGCCGCCGCAGCACTTCGTCTTCAACGGATACTCGACGGTCTGGGCGCCCACCGCGCGCATCAACTCGTCCATCCGCATCGGATTCTGCGGGTTGTCCACTTCGTTGTACGGCCTCACGGCCTGGCAGCCGTAGTAGCAGGCAATCTTGCCGCCCTGCCACTTGCGCTTGGTGTTCGCTTTGATCTTCGCAACGCCGATGTCGTTGTACAGGATCTCCAGCGTGTGGCGAACTTTCACTCCAGTGAACGGCAGCAGTTCGGCGGCTTTCAATCCCGCTTCGACCTGCTGCCGGACCTCGGGGTAATGCTCTACGTAGTCCTGCGTCTTCCTCAGGCCCAGGTAGCATGCGCTGCACGGGGCCATCAGGTCGCGTCCGCCCTGCTGGGCCGCTATGGAGAGGTTGCGAGCCGAAAGCAGGAATGCGGAACCCTCGTCTACCGCCATGTAGGAGGTTGCGCCGCAGCAGTTCCAGTCGTCGAGTTCCTTGAGCGGAATGCCGAGCACGCGGAACAGCTCCGTCAGGCTCTCGTCGTACGCGGCACCCGTTGCTCTGAGTGAGCATCCGGGGAAATACAGGTAACCGCTATTCTCAGGCATGGCCGTTCCTCCTTGACGCAGACAATGCGCGCTGAAGCTCGCCCGTTCCTCTGATCCGCTCCCGCTTCAGCGAAATCCTCCCGGCGCGGAACAGTTCCCACCCGGAGCGCATCATCGTAAACAGGATGAAAGGATTCGATTTGAAGGCCATCTTCAGCACTACCGGGATCTCCGCGTTGCGTCCCCAGGTCTTCACGTAGTGGAAGAACTCCTGGGCCAGCACCGGAATCGGGAACCGGTCGGGGTACTTCTTCTCCTGAATGGCTTCGCGCTTCAGGCTGTACATCACGTCGGTAATGTGGATGTGCTGGGGACAGAACGCCTGGCAGGAATAGCAGGATGCGCACAGCCAGATGGTCTTCGAACTCAGCGCCTCCTCACGAAAACCTTCGCGGATAAGCGCGATCACCTGGCGAGGCGTGTGGTCCATATAGATCGACAGCGGGCAGGTCCCGGAGCAGGTTCCGCACTGTATGCAGGACGAGATCCGCTCGCACCCGGGCAGTGTCCGGAAGTGTTCGGACCACCCGGGATCAGTTTCCCGCTGGTACTTCATCGTCTGCTTCATGTTGTTCTCCTCCCTGCGGCAGGCGCGTGCTCTGCCGGGATTTCCGCTTGCGGTATTGGCAGGTCTGGCTGACCGACTCGTGCAGCAGGCAGCGGTCTTTGAAGTACACGCCGCACTGCAAGCAGACCTGTTCAGGATTGGCACTGGTGGCGACGATGGATGCGGCGAGCTCGTAGAGCACCCCGGTGATAAGCTCCAAGTGCTCCGCCGAGATCCTGCGGAAGGCCTGCGCCAGCCACCGGCGGCGCTCCGCCTCGAACTCGGCCAGCACACGGCGCCCGGCGGGCGTCAGCGCCAGCTCGCTCGAACGCCGGTCTTCTTTGCCTTCGGCGCGCTTCAGGAAGTCGCGCCGCACCAGCCGGTCGATGGCTTTGCTCGCAGCCGCATTGCTGACGGCGAGGAAAGTAGCGACATCGCTGACGGTCGGTTCCTTGGCCTGCGAGATCAGCTTCAGCACTTTCATCTGTGCCGGAGTGAGCTGCCCCGCGGCCACTCTGCGCAGCAGGTCTTCCTCCAGAACGTCCGTCAGAGCGAGCGAAAAGATGTGCGTGCTCCCCAGGAAGCTCTCAATCAGACTGGCTGCATCATCCACTGCCATTCCGTAACATTAAGAGGCATTTACGGGGCCAAGCGGATAATCGGAGGTAAACATCTGATTACCCAATGCGGGCTGGGTGGGGGAAGGTGGGGGAAGGGTGCGTTATTTAACGCAGTTAAACATCAATGTGGTTAAATAACTCAGTGATGGTCGGGAAAGTAGGCCATGTATCAGGGCACGGCTTTAGCCCCTGTCTGCGGCCATACCCAGGGGCTAAAGCCCTACGATAATGATGCCAGACGGCACGGCTGAAGCCGTGCCCTGATACACATCACACGTCCAGGTTGCGCACGTCGAGCGCGTTCTCTTCGATGAACTTCCGCCGGTTCTCCACGTCCTCGCCCATCAGGGTCGTGAAGATGTCGTTGGCCTCCACGGCGTCTTCCGAGCGCACCTGGAGCAGGGTGCGAGTCTCGGCATTCATGGTGGTCTCCCACAACTGGCTGGCGTTCATCTCGCCGAGCCCCTTGTAGCGCTGCACGGAAATGTCGCGCATGCCTTCGGCTTTTACCCGCTCGAGAAGTGACTGCCAATCCGCCAGCTCCTGCCGGGAGCCGTCTTTCACCACGGTAAACGGCGGCCGGTTAAACCGGGCAATCTGTTTGGCAACGCTCCGGAGGTGCTTGTACTCGGGCTCCACCGCCAGGTCCACTCCGATGGTACGCTCGGCGCTCGTTGAATCGCGATAGCTGAGCGCCCAGGCCGAGTGCTCCTCATCGTGCTTGATTGAGGCCTCGACTCCGATCGCGCGAAGCCGCTCCGCCAGGGCTACCGCATTCCGCTCGTCGGCGAAATCCGCTTTCGTGTCGAGGCTCAGTTCGGGATTGGAAACGATTCCCGTAATCCGGGCATCGCGCAGCTTTCGCTCAACACGGTGGAAGTGGTGCTGGTACTCGTCCAAACGATTCAGGAAGGTCCGCAGTTCGGAGCCTTCCACCTGCAATACGGCTCCCGCTTCGTCGGGCGCGGTCTCCACTACCAGGTTCTCGGTCGCGCGCCGCAGTAGCTCACGCAGGTACTCGCCTTCGTTCTTGATGTACTTCTCGCTCTTGCCCTTCTTGATGCGGTACAGCGGCGGCTGAGCGGCGTACACGTTGCCCCGGTTGATCAGCTCCTGCATCTGACGGTAGAAAAACGTGAGCAGAAGCGTTCGGATGTGGGAGCCGTCCACGTCCGCATCGGTCATGATGATGATCTTGTTGTAACGCAGCTTCGTGATGTCGAAGTCTTCCCGGATGCCGGTGCCGAACGCCGTAACCATGTTCCTGATTTCCTCATGGCTCAGCATCTTCTCCGTGCGGGCCTTCTCCACGTTGAGGATTTTGCCCCTCAGCGGCAGGATGGCCTGGTAGCGCCGGTCACGCCCCATTTTTGCGGTCCCGCCGGCCGAGTCGCCCTCCACCAGGAAGAGCTCGCAGCGCTCCGGGTCCTTCTCCTGGCAATCGGCCAGCTTGCCCGGCAGACCGCCTGAATCGAGAGCGCCCTTGCGCCGCGTGAGGTCCCGCGCCTTCCGGGCCGCTTCCCGAGCGCGCGACGCGTCTATCGCCTTCGAGACGATCCGCTTCATTACGCCCGGATTCTTGTCGAAGTACTCGCTCAGCTTCTCGTTGACGAATTGGACCACAAAGCCGCCGATGTCGCTGTTCAGCTTGCCCTTGGTCTGCCCTTCGAACTGCGGCTGCGGCAGCTTCACGCTCACAACCGCGGTGAGACCCTCGCGAACATCCTCGCCCGACAGGTTCTCCTTGACGTCCTTGAACAGTCCGCCCTGCTGGCCGTAGCTATTGATAGTCCGCGTGAGCGCGCTGCGGAAGCCGGTCAAGTGCGAACCGCCGTCCACCGTATTGATGTTGTTCGCGAAACTGAAAACCGACTCGCTGTAGTTGTCGTTGTACTGGAACGCTACTTCCATCGTGAGCAGGCCGCCGTTGGCCAGCTCGCGCATGCCCTCGAAGTAGATCGGCTTGTCGTGCAGCACCGCTTTGCCGCGGTTCAGGTGCCTGATGAATTCCGAGATGCCGCCGCTGTAGAAAAACTCGTGACACTTCGGCGGATCCACCCGCTCATCCGTGAGGATGATTTTCAGGCCCTTGTTCAGGAAAGCGATTTCACGCAGCCTCTGCGACAGGATGTCGAAGCTGAACTCGGTCACCGTCATGATGGTCGAATCCGGCTTGAACGTCACCCTTGTTCCGGTCTTGCGCCCTGCCTTGCCTTTACGCTCCAGCCTCCCTTTCGGAATGCCGCGCTCGTATTCCTGCTCCCACGTATAGCCGTCGCGCCAGATTTCCAGTTCGAGCCGCTCGGAGAGAGCGTTTACGCAGCTCACCCCGACTCCGTGCAGCCCGCCCGAGACCTTATAGCTCTTCGAGTCGAACTTCCCGCCGGCGTGCAGCTTCGTCATGACGACTTCGGCGGCCGACACCCCTTCCTCCTGGTGCATGTCCACCGGGATCCCGCGCCCGTTGTCCATTACCGCCACTGAATTGTCGGTTCGGATCGTCACGGAGATTTCGGTACAATGCCCGGCCAGTGCTTCGTCCACGGAGTTGTCGACCACCTCATATACCAGGTGGTGCAAACCGGCCTCGCCGGTCGAGCCGATATACATTGCCGGGCGCAGGCGGACAGCTTCCAGACCTTCCAGAACTTTGATACTACTGGAATCGTAAACTTCCGCCGCTGATGTTTCGAAATCTTTCGTTGACATAGAACCTCAATTCATCCCGTGCGCACACTCCGCGCCGGGCTTTCATTCCGTTGAGATGTGACGTGAGCCGCGCTGCCGGGTCAGATCCTCATCGGCATCACGACGTAACGATAACGGTAGCTGTCCGAACCACCCGCCGGCTGCACTTCCGCAGCACTGTGCGGGTCCTTGAATGAGAACGTGACGCTCTGCTCCGGTACCGCTTTCATGAATTCCAAAAGGTACTGCGCGTTGAAGCCGATCTCTATCGCCGTGCCTTCGTACTCGGTCGGGATGCTCTCTTCGCTCTCGCCGGTTTCTGTGATCGACGAGAAGACTTTCACTTCTCCGGGGCAAACCTGCAACTTGATGGCACGCGACCGCTCATCCGCGAACTGCGCCACGCGCTCGATCGCGGATCTTACCTCGTCCTTCTGGATCGTCACCGAGTTGCTATGGTCCTTCGGCAGTACGCGCTCAAAATCCGGAAACGTTCCGGTCAGTTTGCGGCTGATCAGCAGCCGGTCGCCGAGCTCGAAAAACAGGTGATTCTCGTCACCGGCGAATTTCACGACCGCATCACTGCCCGATTCCTGAGCGAGCTTCAGAATCTCGCCCATAGCTTTCTTCGGGAGCAGTGCGCGATAGTTGGCCGTTATGCCCGGAATCTCACCGCCGGTTTCGATATAAGCCAGCCGGTGGCCGTCGGTGGATACCATTACCATCCCATTCGGCCTCAGCAGCAGAAGCGCTCCGTTCAGCGTAAACCGCGACTCTTCCGATGAAATCGAAAATACGGTCTTCCCGATCATCGAAGCCAGCACACCCACCGGAATCTCGGCCAACGGAGCCGGCATTTCCGGCAGCTCAGGGAAGCTCTCCCTCGAGATGCCGGCGATTCTCGTCCGAGACCGGCCGCAATTCAGGCTCGCCCAATGGTTTTCCAAAAATTTTACGGTCACATCCGCTTCGGGAAGCAGACGAACGTAGTCCAGCAGCCGCTTTACCGGCACCGTCCCGGCCCCCTCCTTGGACACGCGGGCCGGAAACGAGCACCGTATTCCGAGTTCCAGATCCGTAGCCGTAAGCTGCACGCGATCGCCGGCAGCTTCCATCAGCACGTTTGACAGAATCGGGATGGTCGTCTTCTTTTCGACAACCCCCTGGGACAGGCTCAGCTCCCTTACCAGATCGGCCTTGCTTACGCTAAATTCCATTGGGCTTTCGGTCTCCGTATGCTGTCTATGAACCGTTCTCTAAAATAACAAAATATAAGAACAGTAGTCGTAGGGGCTGTTGAAATGTTGATATCTCTCTAAATTATACAAAATTCTAAGCCTTCCTCGCTCGGACGGCTGTTAAAAACCCGTTCGCGCCTGTTGGCGTTTCCACTCGCGCCACGGGCGTCCACAGCCTTCCGCAGGAAATTCTCCACCACCCCTGTGAAGAACTCCATAACCTCAATTCAGTGAGTCGATTAGGCTTTGAACGACTTTGTTCAAATCCATATCCTTCTGCCGCAGCTCTTCGACGCGGTGGATGGAGTGAAGCACTGTCGTGTGGTGCTTTCCCCCAAACGCCCGCCCGATTTCGGGCAGCGACGCCTGCGTCAGCTCTTTGCTGAGGTACATGGCAATCTGCCTCGGACGCGCGATCTCCCGCCGGTTGCTCTTCTGCTTGATCTGCGTCGCCTGAAGGTTAAACTTACCCGCCACGGCTTTCACGATGGAATCGATACTGACCTTCCGCTCCGGGCTGTGAACAATATGCTTCAGAGCCTGCTGAGCCATGCTCAACGTAATTGGCGCGCCGGTCACGGATGAATAGGCGACCAGCTTCACCAGCGCTCCCTCGAGTTCCCGCACATTCGACTTCGTCTTCGTAGCAATAAAAATCCGCACATCTTCGGGCAGCCTGACGCCCTCGACCTCCGCCTTCTTATCCAGGATCGCCATTTTCGTCTCGAGGTCCGGAGGTTGGATGTCCACCATCAATCCCCACTCAAACCGCGAGCGAAGGCGCTCCACAAGCCCAGGAATCTCCTTCGGAGGCGAATCGCTTGAGATCACGATCTGCTTCTGATGCTCGTAGAGCTCGTTGAACGTGTAGAAAAACTCATCCTGGGTAGCTTCTTTCCTGCCAAGCACCTGGATGTCGTCAATGAGCAGAACGTCCGCTGAGCGATAGTGCTGATGAAAGAGCGGCATCCGCTGAAGCCGGATGCTCGTGATCATCTCGTTCATGAAGCGCTCGCTCGAGGTGTAAACGATCCGCATGCTGCTGTAGTTCTCCAGCAGCGACCGCCCGATGGCGTGCATCAGGTGCGTCTTCCCCATGCCCACCCCGCCGTAAAGGAAAAGCGGGTTGTACTGCCTGGCTGGCTTCATTGCCACCGAGCGCGCCGCGGCATGGGCGAACTGGTTGCAGGAACCTACAACGAAGCTGTCGAAGGTGAACCGCGAGTTTAGCTGTGTTCGCGGCGACTGAAACTGCACCTCCGGCTCCGCTACAGGCGCACCGGCTCCGCCGGGCCTTGACCGGACCGCCGAGGCCGGGGTCTCGTACACTACGTTGCGTACCGGGATCTCCAACTCCCGGATGGCCGACATCACCAGATCTGTGTATTCCTGTTCGATGTAGTCCCTCGCCGCCTCGTTAGGAACTGAGACCCAAACGGTGTCGTATTCGAATTCCCGCAGGGATGTCTGAGCAAACCAGTTGTGGAAACTTTCCGTACTCAGTCTGGCGGCTATTTTCTTTTTGATCAGTTCCCAAACGTTCATAGGTTGAAGTCGACTCGGCGAGTATAAACACTAAAATCCACAAGTTTTCCACAATCTGTGGAAAACTTCACGGTCCGCGACGCAGTTTACGGGGGTGAACCGGACCTCACCAGTTTAGCTGGAAGGTCGAGTCTAGCACAGTTCCCGGTGCTCAACGCAAAAACTTTGTATGCTGCTAAGTCCTTTAATAACAAGCGGGTGAACTGTGTGTAACCAAACCATTTTTTGCGCGATTTGTGCGGCCTCGCTGCGGGGTTTTGCGTATTCCGCGAACGGGCAAACCGCTCCGTTTCGCGGGCCACGCATGCGTGGCCCCTACCGGCTGCGGCAACGACGTACCGGCTTTCATCGCTTTCCGCGGCGAGCAGGCCAAAACTGGCAAGACCGCTCTCCCGAAAATCGCCGGGCGTGCGCCCGCGAATCCACGAAACCGCTGCCCTGAAAAATCGAGCGATTGCGAGTGGGGCAGCCCCTCGGGCTGCGCCGGCCTCTCAGGCCGGCCAAGCTGGGCGGGCTGGGAGCCCGCCGCAGGGCACGGCC
>JAEZIJ010000147.1 GCA_023436715.1 Acidobacteriota bacterium | reverse complement strand
GGCCGTGCCCTGCGGCGGGCTCCCAGCCCGCCCAGCTTGGCCGGCCTGAGAGGCCGGCGCAGCCCGAGGGGCTGCCCCACTCGCAATCGCTCGATTTTTCAGGGCAGCGGTTTCGTGGATTCGCGGGGGCGCGCTTCTCAGACGTTGTTGGGCACCACGTATTTCGGCCGGTATTCGCGCGTAAGCAGTGCGTTCGCTTTCTCGTTTCCGATGAAGCGGCCCGCCTTGTCCATGCGGAGGCCGCTGCCCACCTGGTAGCTGATATTCCCGAGATGGCAGAACGCGGCGGCGCGCGCGCCGATCTCGATTTCTGCCGTCAGCGCCTTGTGATCGCGCGAGCGCACAGCGTCGAGGAAGTTCTTCATGTGGGCCACCGTCGCATCCGAGCCGCGTTGCGCTTTCTCTTCGGCCGTTTTCTCGTACTTCTCCTGGCCGCCCGCGCCGGCGCCTCTCGCCGCTTCGCCCTGAACGTTCGCGGCCGCGCTTGCGTAGATCTGGAATCCTGCCTGGTCGACGACCATGAAACCCTTGTCGCCCATAAAAATGTTGCCTACCCAGTTGGGGCGCAAGGGCGCGAGCGCTTCGGTCGGCGTCGGCAAGTTGCGGGTATCGAATGACAACTGCGCGTCGCCGAACGAGAACGTCGTGGCGAGTGTGTTCGGCGTTTCCTGGTCATCCTTCCAAACGTACTTGCCGCCGATCGAAGATACCGATTCCGGCCAGCCTGCCTGCGTCAGGCCCCACAGGCAAATGTCCATCTCGTGTACACCCTGGTTGCCGATATCGCCATTACCGGTGGCCCAGAACCAGTGCCAATTGTACGCGTACCTGTTCTTCGTATACGGAACAAACTGCGCCGGGCCGAGGAACATGTCCCAATCGACCCCGGCCGGCACAGGCTCTTCCGGCGCGTGCCCGATAGAGAACCGGCGGCGGAAGCAGATGCCGCGAGAGTGGTAGACCGTGCCGATGGCGCCCTGCCTCAGCAACTCGATGGCGCGGATCTTGTGCGGCGTGGAGCGGCTCTGGGAACCCACCTGAACCATCCGCTTGTACTTGCGCGCTGCTTTCACCATCTGCCCGGCTTCGAAAACGTTGTGGCTGGCGGGCTTCTCCACGTACACGTCCTTGCCTGCCTGGCAGGCCCAGATCGTCGCCAGCGCGTGCCAGTGGTTCGGGGTGGCAACCGACACCGCATCGACGTCCTTGGAACCGAACATCGCGCGCATGTCCGCGAAGTCCTTCGGCTCGTCGCCGCTTGTCTTCTTCACCAGCGCGACAGCCCGCTCACGGGCGGCCTGGTTCACATCGCACACAGCGACGATGCGGCAATCGGTGCTGAGCGCGCCGTAGTTCTGAATATGGTCCGTGCCCCGGCCGCCGAGTCCGGCGATGCCGAGATTGACGCGGTCATTCGCGCCGAGGATCGGCAGCCGCGAGGTCGCGATCGCGGCGCTCACCTGCAGGAAGGTTCTTCGCTCCATGTCCGGCCATTGTAGCTCCGCAGTGCTACATCACGCTGACCGTCACGGTGTTCGTCTGCCTGCCGTCAACCATGAGTACCACGCCGACTTCCCCACGGCCTGCCAGCGCGCGAGGCAAGCGGACATTGACCTGATCCAGCCCCACCATCGTGCCTTGAGCACCGGAAAAGAGCACGTCGGCCGTGATGCCGCCGATCGTCGCCGTGACCGCGGGCTGTGCGCCGGTTCCCCGAATTCCCGTCCCGAACAGCACGAGGATCACGTCCTCCGTCGGGCTGCCGAGATCCACCGGAGTTGGAGTACAGCTTCCCAACTGCTGCCCGCATTGATAGATGGACTGCCAGGTCTGCGTGACACCGGCGGCCGCCCTGACGACACCGGCTGCGGCCACCCCCCTCCCGTTCGCATTGGCTGAAAACAAGCCGGGGGCAACCGATTCGATCTGAACTGCGCCGCTTGCGAGCACCGCGCTTTGGTTGACCACCGTGGCCATCGCCACGCCAGGCGCGCAGTCCGACGGCACCATGTAGTTGATCTGCGCTGGAGAAACGAAAAACAGCGGCGCCGGCTGCTCCTTCCCTGTGCTGTCCCTGATCATCACCGAGACCCCTCCCAAAGAGGTCGGGAGCGGCAGGCTTTGGGCTTCGGCTGTCACGGTGGCCAGATTGGAGCCGAAGCCGGCGACGATCGCACCAGGCGCAAGCGGCGCATTCGGGGTGAAAGACGCCGCCGAGACCGACGCAAGCACCCCGCCGGCGCTCACCGGAGACACCTTGATGTTGTCCACGAAAAAGCCGCCTGCGGCAAGCGGCGCAGGCGGGATTGCAATCTGCACGAGGTTGAATGGCTTGCCGCCTGAGTTGAACGATAGGGCACCCATCGGCATGGTGTCCGATCCGTATTTTCCATGCGCGCTCGCCGATCCGACGGCTGTGCCCGTAGTCGAATCCAGGTAAGCGGTCAACTGCACTGTGGTCGGCACTTCGACCTGCTGGAAATCGGCGGTCGCGAATGTGAAGGAGATTGCGTTCAACTGGCTGCTGAACTTGATCTCCAGCGTGTTCCGGTTCTGGTTGTTCGTGTATATGTACAAGCCGGAGAACTGCGACATCCTCCATCCGGTGCTGGCATCGCTCTGTACCGAGAAGACGGCGCCCTGTGGCGAACTGAAGTGCGCCGTTACTGCTCCGGTCGCCTGATCGAAAGGTATGCTCTGGCCGGCAGCGAGGGACGGTGTGGCCGTGTCGAAATCGAACGACACGGTTTGCGCTCCGGCAACCGGGCACAAAGTGAGGGTTCCCGCTAGAACTGCAAATTCCCAGAATCGCATTCTGTTCCCCCTGGCCATCAATTATGGATCGCGGGCAGCCCCGCTGAAAAGGGGGCGCCGGCTAGAGCCGGCGTCCCCTGGCTGCGCCAGTCGTGGCCGCGACCAGCGCCGGGATGCGCGGTGAAGCGGCAGCAGGCCGGCCGGGAGCGACGCCCGCCGCGCCCCGCGCCGAAGTCTGCCGCCAGTCGCTCATCCCGTTTCCCGATTACCGGCAGGCGGGCTCGAGATCCAGGACCTTCTCGTCCCGCTGCCTGCCCTTCTTCAACTCGAAATGCCACTTCCACACTTCGTAAATGGCGGGATAGATCAGCAATTCGAGCAGGAACGACGTGATCACGCCGCCAATGAGGGGCGCGCCGATGCGCTTCATCACGTCCGAGCCGGTTCCCGTGGCCCACAGGATCGGCACGAGGCCGATGAAGTCCGTTGCCACCGTCATGAACTTCGGGCGGATGCGCTTCACCGCGCCGTGAACCACCGCCTCGCGCAGATCCGCGAGCGTGTTCAGGCGGCCGTCCTTCTTCGCTTGCTCGTAGGCGAGGTCGAGATACAGCAGCATGAACACACCGGTCTCCGCATCGAGGCCCAGCAGCGCGATCATTCCCACCCACACTCCAACGCTCATGTTGTAGCCGAGCAGGTACAGAAACCAGACCGCGCCGATGGCGGAGAAAGGCACAGCCAGCACGACGATGAGCGTCTTCACTACCGAGCGGGTATTCACATACAGAAGCAGCAGGATCAGCAAACCCGTCGCGGGCAGCACCAGCTTCAGCCGCCTGGCGACGCGCTCCATCGCCTCGTACTGCCCGCTCCACGTGATTGCGAAGCCCGCCGGCAGTTTGACGCTCTGCCGCACCAGATCGCTCGCCTCGCGCACGTAGCTGCCCGGATCGCGGTCCGCTACATCGACATAAACGTACCCGGTCAGCAGCCCGTCCTCGTCGCGAATCATCCCTGGTCCGGATGCCGGCTTGATCTCCGCAAGTTCTGAAAGCGGGAGTTGCCGGTTGCCGTCCGCAGGCACGAGGACGCGGCCGGCGGCGGCAAGATCGGAGCGGAAATCGCGCATGTAACGCACGTTCACCGGATAGCGCGCGCGGCCCTCGACCGTTGTAGTGATGTTTTCGCCGCCGATGGCGTTCTGCACTGCCGCTTGCGCATCATCGATGGTCAAGCCGTATCGCGCGAGCGCTTCGCGGTTCCAGTTGAAATCGAGGAAATAACCCGCAGCCGTGCGCTCGGCGAAAACGCCGCGCGTACCCTTCACGGCCGGCAGCACCGCTTCCACGCGCGAGCCGATTTCCTCGATTTTCGCGAGGTCGTCGCCGTGGATCTTCAGGCCGACTGGCGTCCGCATGCCGGTGCTCAACATGTCGATGCGCGCCTTGATGGGCATCGTCCAGGCATTGGAAACGCCCGGGAGTTTCAGTGCGGCATTCAACTGGTCAACCAGTTGTTCCGGCGAGATCGCGTCCGGCGTGAAATGCCGGAACAGCGGTTTGAGCCACTCCGGGGACCAGGATGAATACCAGGTGGAAGTCTTGCGCCACTCGGAGCGCGGCTTCAGTGTGATGACCGTTTCGAGCATCGAGAGCGGCGCCGGGTCGGTCGATGTTTCGGCGCGGCCCGCCTTGCCCAGCACGCGGTCGACTTCGGGGAACTGCTTGATTGTCCGGTCGGTAATCTGGAGCAGCCTCTGGGCCTCGCCGATCGAAATGCCGGGCATCGTCGAAGGCATGTAGAACAGCGCTTCCTCGTACAGCGGCGGCATGAACTCCGAGCCGAGCGCGAAGAACACGGGAATGGTTACGGCAAAGAGCGCCGCCGCAGTCCCTATGACGGCCCACCTATGCCGCAGCGACCAGCGGCAGGCGGGCTCGTAAAGCCCGACCAGCACCCGGCTGATCGGGTGGCCTTCCTCGGAACGGATGCGGCCCACCAGCACTGCGTTTGCCGTCCTTGCCAGCCACCGCGGCCTGAAACTGAAACTCCGCAGATGCGTGAAAGAGAGGCGCAGCGCCGGGTCCAACGTGATAGCCAGCACGGCGGCCACGATCATGCCGAGGTTCTTGGTGTATGCGAGCGGCTTGAACAGCCGGCCCTCCTGCGACTCCAGCGCCAGCACGGGCAGGAACGAAACGGCGATCACCAGCAGCGCGAAGAAACTCGGGCCGCCGACTTCCTTCACCGCGCCGATCACGACCTCTTTGTAGTCGCCGCGCCGGCCCGACGCTTCCCACGCTTCCAGCTTCTTGTGCGCCTGTTCGACCACCACGATGGACGCGTCCACCATGGCGCCGATGGCAATCGCAATGCCGCCGAGCGACATGATGTTCGCCGTCATGCCCATCGCACGGAACGGAATGAACGCAATCAGCACCGCGATGGGAATCGTGATCATCGGGATGATCGCGCTCGGAATGTGCCACAGAAACAGAAGCACAATGAGCGACACCGTGACGATCACCTCGACTACGGTGGATCGCAGCGTGCCGATCGAGTGTTGAATGAGCTGCGAGCGGTCGTATACGGGGACGATCTTCACGCCTTCGGGAAGCCCCGGCTCGATCTGCCGGATCTTCTCCTTGACGCGGTCGATCACCTCAAGCGCGTTCTCGCCCTGCCGCATGATGATGATGCCGGAGACGGCTTCGCCCGTGCCGTCGAGGTCGGAGACGCCGCGCCGCAGATCGGGCCCGATCGCCACCTGGCCGATATCCCTCACTCGTATGGGCGTGCCGGATTCGGTGGCCGAGATCACCACGTTCTCGATATCCGCTACCGATTTCGCGTACCCGCGCCCCCGCACCATGTACTCGGCGCCGCCCAGTTCCATCATGCGGCCGCCCGTTTCGCTGTTGCTGCCGCGAATGGCGTCCACAACCTTGTTCACCGGGACGTTGTAGGCCCGAAGGCGGTTTGGATCGACGTTCACCTGGTACTGTTTGCCGAAACCACCGATCGGCGCCACCTCGGCGACGCCGGGGACGGACTTCAGGTGGTAGCGCAGATACCAGTCCTGGAGAGAACGGAGGTCGGCGAGGCTGCGCTTGCCGGACTTGTCCTCCAGCACGTATTGGTAGATCCAGCCCAGACCGGTGGCATCCGGCCCCAATTCGGTCTTTGCGCCCGCGGGCAGCGACTGGAGCACGCTTGAAAGGTACTCCAGCGTCCGAGTGCGAGCCCAATAGATGTCTGTTCCGTCTTCGAAGATGACGTAAACGAATGAGTACCCGAAATCGGAGAAGCCGCGGACAGACTTCACCTTCGGCGCACCGAGCATCGCGGTGACAATCGGGTAGGTTACCTGGTCTTCGATGATGTCGGGGCTCCGGTCCCAGCGTGAGTACACGATCACCTGCGTGTCGCTGAGATCCGGTATGGCGTCGAGCGCAACGTTGTTCATCGACCACCAGCCGTGGATGGCGGCCGCGGCTACAAGGGCGAGTACGATGACACGGTTGCGCGCCGAAAAATCGATGATGCGGGGGATCATGCGGGCCCCCGCGCTCCGTTGATGTGCGGATTCTTTTCGAAGTCCTCCTTACAGTGGGTAGAGCAGAAGTAGTACGTCTTCCCGCCGTGCTGCGTTTTGATCGCATCGGGCGCTTTGGGGTCGACGTCCATTCCGCAGACCGGGTCCACAGCGTGGGACGTGCCTCCCGGCCTGTCCGAGTTGAGCTGAATCCGGCTTTCCGAATCGATCAGGAAGTTTCCCGCCACAACGACGCGCTCTCCGCCTTCGAGGCCTTTTGCGATCTGGACGCGGTCGCCCAGCCTCCAACCGGTTTCAACTGAACGCGGCTCGAACACACCATCCCCGCGCTCGACGAACACGGTCTGCCGCATGCCGGTTTCGATCACGGCATCGGCGGGAACCGTGACGGCCGCCGGCATCGTCAGCGGGAGTTCCAGATTGACGAACATGTCGGGCTGGAGCACATTGCCCGGGTTGTCGGCTTCGAAGCGGGTCTTGAGCGTGCGCGACAGCGGGTCAAGCTGCGCCAGAGCGTCGCTGAGACGGGCGTGGTATGTGCGGCCCTGGTATTCAAACGTCGCGACGGCGCCGGGCCGGAGGAACTGGCGATCCCTTTCGAACAGGTCCGCGGTGACCCACAGGTGGCTGATGTCCGCGATGCGGAACATCTCCAGGCCCTTGTCGAACCGCTGATCGGGCGAAATGCTGCGCGCCACCACGAAGCCGTCGGCCGGCGACCTTATCTCGATCTCCGTAGCCGCCTGCCGCGTTTGCTGGAGTTCCTTGATCTGACTGTCGGTCATTCCCAAGCCGCGCAGCGAGTCGATTCCCAATTGGAGGTTGAACTGCGCCGGCAAGCGCTGCTGAGCGAGATTCGGATTGCCGGTCTGCAACCGGGCGTTCTGATCCGCGGCGAAGAGAAAGGTCTGCTGCGAGGCGATCAGGTCGCGCACGTAATAAGACGCGAGCACCTGGTCGTGCTTGACGTGCGTGCCAGGCGGGTTCGCGCCTAAGTGGCGGATCCAGCCGTCGGATGCCGCAATCAGGCGATACAGGCGGGTTTCGTCCAGTGCGATCCGGGCGGGCGCCCGCAGAGTGTTCGATGCGGAGGCGAGCCTGGCCTCCTCGGTCCGAATCCCGATCAATTGCTGCTTTTCGGAGCTGATCCGAACGGTGCCCGGCGCACTCGCCTGTTCAGGCTGTGCTCCACCGGCATACACCGGCACCATGCGCATGCCGCAGCAGGGCGCATCGCCCGGGTGGTCGGATTTGTAGTTGGGATGCATTGGGCAGGTGTAGTAGAGCACCTGCCGGGCGGAAGCCGATGTCGCGGAAGGACCCGGTTGCCGGTTGGCCATGTATCCGGCAAAGAAGATCCCGGCCGCCACAACGACGGTTGCTGTGAATCGTGCGGGCGTCGGCATGATTTTTCTCTCCAGGTTTGAAGCGGGGGGAGCGGGTGGCGCATGCGTCGCATGCACGGCCCGCTCCTCCCTCAAGGGTTGATCAGTGTAACTACGGGGTCGTGACCGCTGCCGTCGTCACCGGAGCGGAGTCCGCCGAAACATGGGGATAGCCGGCTGCTGGAGCGGCATACGCCCGGGTGTAGCCGACCATGTTGTTCGTAATCACTCTGTAGTAGTAGGTGGTTCCGCGCGATGCGGTCGTGTCCGCGAAGGTGACCTTGGTCCCCGTAGTCGGGCCTGTGGTGGAAACCACCGTCCCGATCGTGGTCCAGGGTCCGCTGGCGCTCGATGCCCGCAGCACCGTGTAGCCCGTCTCGATCACGGAATTGTCGGCCCAGGTGAGTGTCACCGTGTCGCGGTTGCCGTTCTTGACCGCCGTTGCCGCGACGCCGGCCACGGGTGGCGGCGACAACACCAGGCTCATGGCCCGCATCATGTCATTCTCTTCGTGGCCGAGGATGTGGCAGTGCCACACGTACTCGTGGCCGAAGTTGGTCAGATCGTTCACTACCGCTGCCGGTTGATTCGTCGGATCGACGTTCGTGAACGACATAGTCGAGGTATATCCGGCCGGCTGCGTCACATCGAGCGGGCGGACGCTGTTGGGGAGTTCCCACGGAACAGGCGGCTTGATCGGGCGCACCGCGACGATGACGTCTTCGAGCGGGTTCATCCGCACGGTGTCCTTCAAGCTCATCTCGTTCGCGTCGGGCGGCTTGATCGCGCCATCCCATCCCACCCGGTTGATCACCTGGACCGTGAACAGGTGGAAGTGGATGAAGTGGGTATCCACCCCGTTGTGAGTGATCTTCCAGATCTGGGTCTCTCCGTCTTTGAAAACCTCCGTGGGCGGATCGACATAGCCGTACGGGATTGTCGTCTGGGTGAGGAAGTTCGTGAACGGCACTTCAACTCCCAGTGTGGCGTTCATGCGGCCGTAATCCAGCGTAAACAGCTCCTGGATGGTCTTGGGCAGTATCGGCATCGTTGGCGGAATGGCAACGGCAGTAGCTCCCGCGCCGGCGCCGGCCGTTATGCTAACCACGGGCGCGGAGGTGTAGCCTGAGCCCCCGTTGGTCAGCGTGATGCTGGCGATCACTGCGGGCGCCAGGGTTGCAGTCGCCGTAGCACCTGAGCCGGCGCCGCCCGAGAAGGTGACCGTGGGCGCGGACGCGTAGCCCGTGCCGGGGTTCGTCACCGTGAGACTGGCCACAGCGGCGCGGCTGACCGTTGCGGTTGCGGTTGCCCCTGAGCCCCCGCCTCCAGTGATCGTGACCGCCGGGACCGACGTATAGCCGGCGCCCACATTTACCACAGTAATGGCGGTTACGTTGCGCTGGCCGGTTGTCCGGACCGTTGCGGTCGCGGTGGCCTGCACACAACCCGGTCCGGCAACGCACGCCGGAGCGGCAACAGTGACTGTGGGTGCGCTGGTGTAGTTAGTGCCGCCGTTCCCGACTGCAATGCTGGCGACCGATCTGCCGGCGAGTGTGGCTGTCGCCGTGGCGCCGCTGCCGCCGCCGCCGGAGATGGTGACCGTCGGGGCGGAGGAGTAGTTGCTGCCTCCGTTCACCAGCGTGAGAGCTGCAACGCCGATCGGGGCCAGCGTTGCCGTAGCCGTCGCGCCGGTTCCGCCGCCGCCGGTGATGGAAACAGTGATGGGCGCCTTGTATCCCGCGCCGCCGCTCGTGAGAGTGACACCGCCGATAGGTCCCCCGAGGTAGCCGGTGAGCGACGTGTCCTGGATCCGGACGTAGGTATCAGGCCCGCCCCCGTTTGCGGCCGGGTATGCGGACTCCGGAACGATTACCTTCTCCTGTGTGGCAGCAAAGATGCCCGGCAGCGCTGCCTGCAACGAGGCCAGATTGAAGCTGCTCGAAGCCGCGGCATTCTGCGCCACCTGGATTTGCATCAAGGTGCGGGTGTTGGGACCGTATCCCGGCAGCGTGGAGGGAGCGCCGCCGGTGTCGGTCTGGTCCAGATCGCCCGTGTAATAGTCGATGCGCGAGTCGAAGGCGGGGACCGGTGCGGGTCCGTCGTTGTAGAGTATCAGGGTCTTGCCGGCAAAAGCCGAGAAATCGACAACGATGTCCGCCCGCTCGGCCGGCCCGAGGAACAGCCCGTGGCTGAACACATTCAGAACCGTAATGCTGCGGCGATTGTACTCGTAGCCCATCGGAGTGGACGGGATCACGGCCACGCTGGGCATCAGGCCGCCCTCGCTGCCGATCTGAACGATCGGAGGTCCGGCCGTCGCGGGATCGGGCACTCCGCCATCCCGTCCGTCGGTTGGCCAGGTTGTCGGCCAGCACCCGCCCGGCAAACCCGTCCCATTCAGGGGGATGCCATTGTTGACGGCGGCCCTTGCCAGCCCGCCGCCACCGACCGTGGTTTGCGTGCCGCACAGAGGCAAGGGCGATCCGGAAGTATGTGGAACGGCATCGAGCATCTTAACCTCGGTGTTGGCCGAAGCGATGGCTGTCGCGCCGGCGCCCGTGGTGTCCCCGGCGGCATTGGTGAACACTACCGTGGGCGCTAGAGTCCAGGGCGCAGATCCAGGATTGGTGACGATCACTGAAACTATGGCGCCCGCGGGGGTGATTGCGGCTGTGGCGGTGGCGCCTGCCCCGGTCGTATCACCAGAGGCGTTGGTCAGGACGACTGCCGGGGTGGAGGTGTATCCCGAGCCTCCCTTCGTGACCACGATTCCCGTGACGACATCATTAGTTAAGGTCGCGATCGCGGCAGCGCCCGTTCCTCCGCCGCCCGTGAAGGAGACGACGGGGGGCAGCGTGTATCCCGCGCCGCCGGTGGAGACCATCACATCGACGACGGATCCGGTCGATACCGCCGCGACGGCAGTAGCATCCGAAGGTCCGGCGCCGCCGGCAAAGCTGACTGTGGGCGGAGCCGAGTAGCCGGCGCCTCCGTTTGTCACCGCGACACTCAGCGGATCAGCCACATACAGGCCCAGGTTGAGGGCGCGGTCGTTGCCGGCGTTCAGGACCTGGAAGCGGTAGGCGGCCGGGTCCACGGTGAGCTTCGGGTAAGCTGTGCCGTTGATTACGGGCGTATCCATGAACGCTTCCGGTGTGCCGGAGGGATTGGGCGTTCCCGGGCAGGTCAGCGTCTGGCCCGGGTAGGCGCTGCTTGTACAGGAAACAGGCGGACTGGCCAGGCCGGCGGGATTCTGCGGAGGCCAGAACCACGGGCCGTAGTCCCAGCGGCCATACGCGCTTGCTCCGCTGTCATAGGGGTTCTGGTTCGGCATGTATACATGCGGAAACCACAGGCTGCCGGCGCCGCCCAGGTTGGTCACATCCCAGGTGGGGTCTGTGGCGGCGAGTTGGCCGCCCGGTTCGCCGCTATCGGGCACGAATGTCTTGTCCTGGATAACCAGGGGAATCACATGAGCCAGATCCGCGCTGTTGATCGCGCCGGTAGTGGGGTCGGTGATGATCGTGCCCGGGACGCTGGCCGTCTTCAGCGCGGTCTCCTGTGCCGGATCGACCAGCAGGTATCCGGCCGCTTCGCCGGCATAGACGTTCAGCCGGGTCGTGCCGTACGAATGGTCGTGGTAGAACATCAGCCGGCCGCTCTGCGCGTTGGTCCAGTAGAGAGTCCCCTGGCCGTCCGTGAGAGCCGGGGTGAATTTGAGCGCGCCCGGCATGTCAGGCACATTCTGGAAGCTCCACCCTTTGGCAAAGCCCACCTTGTTCGGGACGGTCTCGCGCGGGGGCGTGACCCACTGGTGCGGCGTGCCGTCGCTGATCCACGGAGTTGCCCCCCCGTGGAGGTGGATGACCGCCCGCTGGCTGGAAGCGTTCCCCGTGGCCTTTCCATCATTGATCGAACCTGCGCCCATATACGTGGTGTCCATCGGGATGAACATTTTGCCGTTGGGCGTCAACTGGTTCTCAAACAGCACGCGTACGGGCCTGTCCCTTGTCGCAAGGATCAGCGGTCCGAGGTACTGCTGCGCCTTGGGAGTGTTGTCGGGATTCAACTCCACGTAGCCCCGGATTTTCGTCCCGGCCAGCGGGAGGTCGGAGTGCATTCGCACATTGAAATCCCGTAGTCCGATGCGGTAAAAATCGCTTCCGGGAAAGGTTGCGTTGTCCGAGGTCGCGATCGGGATGCATTGTCCGAGTTCGTTCCTGCCGGCCGAGCCCCACGGTGAAACATCGCACAAGCCCGGTAATGTGTTCACGAACTTATGAACGCCTCCCGTGATGGCGCCCGTTGCCGGGTTGATGGCCGGCAGTGGGCTGTTCGCCCAGTTTGCGCTGCCGAAGTAGTCCGGAGTGGACATCGGGGCGGCCATCGTAGCGAGCGTGCTCACCCCGGTTGCCAGCGTGCTTAAGGTCCTGGTGGCCGGGTTCACCCCTGCGTAGACCCTGGCCACGCCTCGTTTCTGAGGGGCCTGGTGTGCCCTGGCAGCTTTTCTTTGAGCCTGCGTTGTGCTTCTCATTTGGGTAGGCGGGCAATTCGCGCCGCCGCTCCCATTGGCCTTGCAGCCGTTGCTGTTTTGCGCGTTCAGGTTGGTTCCCCAGAAGAGGGCCGCTAAGGCTAGCCCTCCGGCCAGGAATCTGTGCCTATCCATATTGATTCAGCTCCTCCGTGCTTTTCGTGCCCGAATCTCTGCGTACCCCCTCTGGAAGCACGCCCTGTCCAGGCAGTTGTTTACCTGGAAGCCTCATCATGGAATGGCACGGAAAAGAAAGGGAGTACGCCATTGTAAATGGAACGTACATTTACCGTGAAGATGCCGGGCACACGAACCTTCACGTCGCGCGTACTTTTTCTTACAACCGGAGCACATCGGTAACATCTGATACCGTGATGGCCGAAAACGCTTTGGGGAACGCGTTGACGACGCCGGGGGGGCACCGCTTCAGAACTCATCGCCCGAGTAACATAGTGCCGGAACTTGTTCGCGAAGAGCTGGGCCGCATCGTGGCGAGTCAGCCGTTTTCCCGCACGGATCGGCCGGGGCGGCTTCTGACCTTCCTCGTCGAGCATGCACTCACGGGCGAAGCGGAAAAGCTGAATGAATACGTCCTGGCTGTCGAGGTGTTTGGGAGGAAGCAGGATTTCGATGCCGGCGCCGATCCGATCGTGAGGGTCGAGGCGGGGCGGCTGCGCCGCAAGTTACAGGAATACTACGAATCCGAAGGCAGGGAAGATACAATCGCAATCGAACTGCCCCAGCGTACTTACATCCCGGCATTCAGGAGCAGGCAGGCGGCGGTCACCCCGTCAGCCGGGAAGCCTTCCTCAATTCGGGGTTTGAGGGCCGCTAAACCTCGGGTACTGCTATTTGCTCTCATCGTGGCAGCCACGGCTGCATGCTGGAGTATCGGAGCCCGTTTGGTGCGGCGGAACGCTCCGGGAACAACCCATGCCGAAACCGCTGCCCAGCCAGGGTTCCGGTCTGTTGTCGTACTACCGTTTGCGGACCTGAGCTCCAGGCACGATCAGGCTAACCTCTGCGACGGCCTGAGTGAGGAACTCATTGAAACGCTATCGCGGATACCCGGCCTTCATGTCGTTTCCCGCACGACGGCGTTCCATTTCAAGGGCGCCGCGCAAGACGTCCGCGACATCGGGAGGCAGCTCAATGTAGGACTTGTGCTCGACGGCAGCGTCCGAAAAGACGGGGGCCGATTGCGCATCGTAGTCCAACTGATCAATGCTGTCGACGGGTATCAGATCTGGACGCGGAGATACGACCGGTATGTCAAAGCCGATTTCGCGATGGAGGAGGAGATCGCACGGGACATCGCCGCCAGCGTGGCCGCTAATCTGGACTCTTCGTCCACCGGTCCTAACTGATCCACGCTAGAGCGTTTTCAGATACGCAAGCAGATCCTGCTTCTCCTGGGCCGAGAGCATGTTCGCGTAGGCCGGCATGCCCGCGCCGCCTTGGTTAATCGTGGCCAACACGCTCTCATCGGTCGGCTTCTTGCCGCTCGACAACTTGGCCCGATGGAATAGCCCTTTCAGCCCGGGACCGATCTTCTTGTCCGCGCTGTTGGGGTTGTGGCACATCGAGCACTGCTGAAAAATGACCTTGCCTTTCGCAGCGTCGCCGGCCTTATTCCCTTTCTGAGCCGCAATCCCCGGCGCCGCGAGCACTCCCAGCGTCAGAATCAATACAGTCGCTCGAACCGCTTTCATACCGATCGTCTCCTCGTTGGATTCCCAGGGTGAAGTTCTTTATCTTACCAACAGTCTCACGGTCGGCAACAGCATGAAACCGAGCCGCGACCGCAAGGGAGCGGTGTTGCCTTTCGGCCCGCCATTCGAAATCACGGCGTTGGCTCTGGCGGTAACACGCGTGAATTCTGTAGGACCCATCGGCATTTGATTTCTACGAAACGCTCCGTCTATGATGGCCCTTGCTAAAGGAGAAGCACGATATGAAACCCTCCCGAATGCTCTTGATCGTCCCGGCGATCGCCGCGGCAATCGGCATTTCCCTTCCGGTGATTTCCGCACCGCCTCAGCCAAAAGCGTTTTCGTCCTACGCTCCGCAGGTCAGGCAGGTGCTGGCGAAGATGACGCTGGACGAAAAGATCGGCCAGATGACGCAGGCCGACCAGCAGGCGCTCAAGGACATCAACGACATCAACAAGTACTTCCTCGGCTCGCTGCTCAGCGGCGGGGATTCGGATCCCAAGGCCGGCAACTCCCTCCAGGCCTGGACGGAGATGTACGACCGCTATCAGTCCGTCGCGATCAAGAGCCGTCTGGCCATCCCGCTTCTGTACGGGGTGGATGCTGTCCATGGTCACAACAACGTTCTCGGCGCTGTGATCTTTCCTCACAACGTCGGCCTTGGCTGCACCCGGAACCCCGCGCTGGTCGAGAAGATCGCTCGCATCACGGCGGAAGAGGTCAGGGCGACCGGCATCAACTGGACCTTTGCCCCGGCCGTGACTGTGCCGCAGGACATCCGGTGGGGGCGCTCGTACGAAGGTTTCTCCGAATCGCCGGAAATCGTGAAAACTCTCGGTGAGGCCGCGGTACGAGGGCTACAGGGGCCGGACCTTGCTTCGCAGCTTTCCGTGCTCGCCTGCGCCAAACACTTCGCCGGCGACGGCGGTACCACCTGGGGTACGGGAGTGCCGAAGGGCAAGACCGGCGAACGGTACCCGCTCGACCGCGGTGACACGCGCGTTGACGAGCAGACGCTTCGCCGCATACACCTGCCCGGATACCTCACCGCTATCCGCGCCGGGGTGGGTTCCATCATGCCCTCCTACAGCAGTTGGAACGGCGAAAAGTGCTCGGGCAGCCGCCGCCTGCTGACCGAGATACTCAAGCAGGAGCTCGGATTCGAGGGCTTCCTCATCTCCGACTACGCCGCACTCGACGAACTGCCCGGCACATACAAGGATCAGATCGAGCGCTCCATCAACGCCGGCATGGATATGGTGATGGTGCCGAACCGCTACCCGGAATTCTTCAACACCCTCAAGCAACTCGTGACCGAGGGCAAGGTGCCGATGGCGCGCGTTGACGACGCCGTTACCCGCATCCTGCGCGTGAAGTTCGCCATGGGCCTGATGGATAAGAACCGCTCGCCGCTGGCGAACCGTGCCGTGCAGAAGACGTTCGGCTCCTCCGAGCATCGCGCGGTGGCGCGCCAGGCCGTGAGGGAATCTCTCGTGCTGCTGAAGAACCAGAGCCGCACGTTGCCGCTATCGAAGACGCTTCCGCGTATCCACATTGCCGGAAAGAGCGCCGGTGACATCGGTAATCAGTGCGGCGGGTGGACAATCCTGTGGCAGGGCAAGAGCGGCGACGTGACTACGGGCGGAACCACCGTTCTCAAGGCCGTTCAGGCGGCGGTCTCTAGTGGCGCCAAAGTCACGACGTCGGTGGACGGGACCGGGGCGGCGGGCGCTTCCGTGGGGATCGCGGTCGTCGGAGAGACGCCCTACGCGGAGATGAACGGCGACACGGGGAATCTCGCCCTCGCTCAAGAGGACGTCCAGGCCGTCAAGAATCTGAAAGCGGCCGGGATTCCTGTTGTAGTCGTGGTGATTTCCGGCCGGCCCATGGACATCGAAGCCGTAATCGACAGCGCCGACGCCGTCGTAGCGGCCTGGCTCCCGGGAACGGAGGGCGCGGGTGTGGCCGACGTGCTCTTCGGCGACTACAAGCCGACAGGCAAGCTCGCCTTTACCTGGCCGAACCGCTTCAAAGTCGGCTATGGCCTGACGTACTAAGCGTAGACCAGACACGGGCCACGCATGCGTGGCCCCTACGAAAACGCACGCGGTCCGGTGGGGGTCGGCCATGCCCGGCCCGCTCCCGGCCGGGATTTAGGGCCGACGAAGCCTGCTAGAAGGCGACCCCGACCCCTAACAGCGGGGTAAACATGTTAAGGAGCCCTCGTGCGTTGGCAAACCGGGTAGGCACGATCACCTGTTTCGGGAACGGAGTGATGTAGTCCCTGAATTCCAGGCGAACCCGCACGTGGGGCGGAAACGCGATGCTCACGCCCCCTCCTGCCGTAATCAGCGGTTTCGTGCTGTTCCGGTTCGCTAGCACGGCAATCCCGCCAAGCGGCTGAAACGGGGTCGCCGGCCCTGAGGTGACGTACCATTTCGCCCCGCCGCCCCCCGCCAGAAACGGGCGAATACGGGCTTCCCGGCGTCGCATATGGACCAGCAGTTCGTAATCGACCGCATGGGACTGGCCCTGTATGATCGTCTTCACGCCGCCCGACTTCACGAACGGGTCGCCGTTTTGAAAGGTGTAGCGGAGCTCTCCGCTGAAGTGCTCATACATGTGTTGGTCGGTGTAGATGCTGAATGCAAAACTGTTTTGGATGCCGGCCTGCGCTGTGCCCGCGGGCGCATTGACGCTGGCATTCCGGTAAAAGCCGTAACCGCCGGCCGCTCCGATCTCCCACTGCTGCTGCGCGGAGCAGCCAAGCGCGGCTAGAGCGAACACTACGGTGATTTTGCCCCTCACGATTCTAAGTAGACACCCGGAGGCAGCTATCCGCAACGGGCTCACCATCGGCTCTGAAGCTCCGGACCTGAACACCGGCCGGCAAGTATTTGCTAAACTCAGTTGCCCTTTGAGGTTCCGATCAACGAGAGGAGTCCGACTCCAATGCCCTTCTTGACTGCGAGCCGCCGCCTGGTGATGAAGATGGCAGCGGCCGGTATCACCGGCAGGATGTTCGCGCAACAGAGCGAGCGCGATGCCGCTTTGCGAAAGATACTCGAACCGCCTTCGGGCAAAGTGCCGGTTGTCATCGACACGGACACGTACAACGAGATTGACGACCAATACGCGGTGGCGTACAGCATCCTGTCGCCTGAGCGCATGGAAGTGGAGGCGGTCTACGCGGCTCCGTTTCTGAATGACCGCTCGACCAGCGCCGGAGACGGCATGGAGAAGAGCTACCAGGAGCTTCTTCGGATACTGAAGTTCCTCGGGCGCAAATCCGAAGGCTTCGCTTTTCGGGGTTCGGAACGCTTCTTCGGAGCCGCGGGCAAACCCGTGGACAGCCCCGCCGCGCGCGACCTGATTGCAAAAGCGTTGCGGCCACGCAGCACGCCTCTCTACGTGTTGACGCTCGGGTGCCCGGCCAACGTCTCCTCCGCCATTCTGATGGAGCCCAAGATCAAGGAGAAGATCGTGGTGGTGTGGCTGGGCGGAACCACTCACGAGTGGCCGTCCGCGCGTGAGTTCAACCTCGAGCAGGACATACACGCTTCGCGGGTCTTGTTCGACAGCGGCGTGCCGCTGGTTCAGATTCCAACCAAGAATGTTTCGGAACACTTGAGAACGACACTCCCGGAAATGGAGCGGTTTCTGAAAGGCCGCTCCCCTCTGGGCGACTACCTTTTCGATCAATTCCTGGAATACGCGAAAGCGGGGACGAAGGGGAGGCAGGATACATATCCGTGGTCGAAGGTGATCTGGGACATCTCGACGGTGGCCTGGGTCGTCCAACCGCGGTGGATTCCTTCAGTCCTGGTGCCGAGCCCTGTGCTGACGGACGACTTCCGGTGGAAGAAGGAGCCCGGCCGGCGCCCGATCCGTGTGGCAACGAATGTCTCGCGGGACCCCGTTTTCAACGACCTCTTCGAGAAACTGGCGCGGAGCCGCAACGTCAACGCATAACGCCTCATTTTTCCGGAGAGGAAAGTCCGGCTGGCTCGCACTAATTCCTTAGTGAACCCAGTCAACGAACTCGAGCTTGACGGCATTCTGAGATCGCCGTCTTCCGTCTGCCTGATTATGTCGTCCGCCAGCAGGATTCCGGTGGGCGCCCGCATCGCTGTGCCGTTCGAAGGCGAGTCGCGGCCCGCGAAGGTAGAGGACTGCATGCCTTACCGGGATAGATTTTTGCTTTGGCTCGAACTCGCTTCGACTTCCCTGGACCCTATGAAGGATCGCGCGGTCCTGTAGGGGCCGGGCACGCCCGGTCCGCATGCGCATTTTCCTTGACGCGCTCCGCCCGGCTCTGCTGCCACGTATGGAAGAAGCTGGCGCCAAGGATGAGCGAGCCGCCGCCAAGTGCCAGTGCGCCAGGGCGCTCACCGTGGACGAGCCAGGCCCACACCGGGTTGATCGCAGGCTCGAGCATGAGCAGCGTGGCTGTCTCGAAAGCCGGGACGTGCCGGATTGCACGCGTCAAGAGAAAGTAAGCCAGCCCGATCTGGAAGACGCCGAGGTACAGGATCACAGCCACGTCGTTCCACCCGGCGTGGGTAACCGGCAGCGCGAACGGTAGCGCGGCCACCGCGGCAATCAGGTTCCCAGCCACTACGGTCGCAGTGGCCGCGGAGGTGCCCTGGCGTCCCAGCCACCGCATCCCCGTGAGGGTGAGCGCCCACGTTATGCCCGAAAACGCCGCGAGGATGTTGCCGCGCAGTGGATGCGGCGCAGTCGCCACCGGCGCTTCATTGGCGAGGAAGAACAGCACCAATCCGGCGGCCACAACCGCGCCGAACACTGCATCGTGCCGGCGGATCCGCTCATGCAGCAGCCACGGGCTGAGCGCCAGAACGTATAGCGGCGCCGTACCTTGCAGGTAGATGGAATTCGCCGACGTAGTCGCCTTGTTGGCAAGCACGAAGCACAGGAGCGTAGCGGCATACGCACACGCCACCAGCAACACGCGCGCGTTCCATCCTCGCCGCGCCTCGGGTACCAGCACGATGACCGCGACGGCCGCGACCGCGGACCGGAAGCCGGCCACCTGCCAGCTCGTCAACTGCGTCGCTTTGATAGCCGCCCCGCCGGTCGAGAAGAGCAGCGCGGTCACAAGCAACATCAGCCGGTTGACAGTGCGCGGATTCATCCCACCCATTGTAGAATCGATCCGTTGGTGACTATGAACAGGAGACAGTTTGTCGGATGCAGGTGTCCGAATCAAGCCGTCCCGGATGGGTTGGAGTATAAAATCTAAGTGTGACGAACCATGCGGACGTGCTGGTCGTCGGGGCCGGAGTGGCTGGTCTGGCTGCCGCGGGGGAGTTTCTGTCCGCGGGCCTCGATGTTCTGATCCTGGAAGCCCGCGATCGCCTGGGCGGGCGCATCTATACCGTTCACGATCCGATGATGGCCGTTCCGGTGGAGCTCGGAGCGGAGTTCGTTCACGGCATGCCCCGGGAGATTTTCGACATAGCCGCGGTTGCCCGGCTTGGAGTTTGCGAACTGGATGGCGAGAGTTGGAGCTATCGCCGCGGGCGGCTGGTCAGATCGGCGGACCTGTTTGACTCCATCGGCCCTGTTTTCGAGCGTATGCGGGAATTCGCCACCCAGGATGCTACTTTGCAGGAGTTCCTGGACCGGACGGACATCAATCCGGAGCTCAAAACCTGGGTCACGAGTTACGTCGAAGGCTTCAACGCGGCCAGGCGGGAGCGCATCAGCGTGCTCTCGTTGCTTGAGGATACGGAAGCGTCGGGCCTGATTCAGGGCGATCGCGCCTTTCGAATCTTCAGCGGGTACGACTCGCTCGTTCAGGCCATGTTGCCCAGCGGCCGCGCGCGTTTGCACCTGAATGCGGTAGTACACGAGGTGAGGTGGCGTCCTGGACACGTGGAGGTGCTGGCACGCTCTCGTATGGGACACCCCATCGCACCGTTCACTGCGGAGCGGATACTCGTGACGGTGCCGCTGGGGGTGCTCCAGCAGAACGCGATCCGCTTCACCCCCGAGCCTGCCGAAGCGCTTGCCGCGGCGCTGCGGCTCGAGATGGGACAGGTCATCCGGGTGACTCTCCGGTTCCGCGAGCCGTTCTGGGAAGACCGTGCGCCGCGTCTGAGCTTTTTGCACTCTCCCGGCCTGGCCTTTCCGACCTGGTGGACCCCGCACCCGGCAATCGCGCCCGTGCTTACGGCGTGGGCGGCCGGGCCGAACGGCGAAGCACTCGCGGGAGCGGGCGAAAAAGCGATTGTGGACCTGGCTACTTCCACGCTCGAACATATCTTCGGCACGGGGCGGGCGCAGATCGAGGACCTGCTCGAATACTGGTACATGCACGACTGGCAGACCGATCCATTCTCGCGGGGAGCCTATAGTTACGTTCCGGTGGGCGAGCTCGAGGCAAGAAAGAAGCTGGCCGCGCCGATCGAGGGGACGTTGGTTTTCTCGGGAGAGGCTACCTGCCTGGACGGTCACGGCGGTTCCGTCAATGGGGCCATTGCTGCCGGCCGCCACGCTGCACGAATGCTGCTGGAAAAGGCGGAGCGGGGGCGGGGAAGGGGGCTGTACACTTGAGATTGAATGCAGGGCACATCGATGAGGACCATTCTTGTAGTCGATGACGAGCCGATGGCGTTGAAGCTTGTCCAGTCCATCCTCGAAAAGCGCGGCTTCGAGGTGCTGAGCTCGACCAGCCCGACACAGGCCCTCGAAATCTACGAGTCGCAGCGGGAGAAGATCGAACTCCTGATCAGCGACATCGTTATGCCCGAGATGGACGGCACGCGGCTGGCCAGCCGGATTGTCGCGTTGAATCCCGAACTGCCCGTGCTGTTCATGTCCGGTTTCGTGACCGAGCACGAAGTGGAGCAGGCGGGAATGATCGCGCAGTTCGCGTTCATCCGCAAACCGTTCCGCCCGGCCACGCTGGTGCAGGCCGTGCAGAAAATGCTCACCGGCACCGACCAGACCGCGTGACCGCTGCTATTCGTAGCGCACTAATTCCTGACCAACGGCGTGACCACGATGTTACGGAAGTCCACCGGTCCGTGGTCCCCCTGGAGAAACAGAGGACCGGGTTCGGCCTCGTTGGCGTCGATGGCGATCGCGGTCAGGCCCTCGACCTCGGCTTTATCGAGGACCTTCTTGCCGTTGAGAACGACGGTCACCTGCCGCCCGACTAACCGTATGTCGTAGGTCTGCCACTCGCCCGCGGGCTTGCCGGCATTCTCGCTGGGAGCAACACGGGCGTAGAGTGCGCCGTTTCCATGCGTGTTTGGCGGCTGGCCGTAATCCTCGAGCACCTGAATTTCGTACCGCGCCCGGAGCCCGACTCCGCTGTTGCTGTGCGCGCCGACGCGGTATTCCAGGTGGAGCTTGAAGTTCCAGAACTTCGCATCGGAAATGAGGTTTGAGGCATGGCCCGTGGAGGTCAGGTTTCCATCCACAACGGTCCAACCAGTGGGCGGACCGGAGCCGGCGCCCCGCCAGCCGGTGAGGTCCTTGCCGTTGAACAGCATCACCGGCTTGCCTTCGCGCCACGTGCCGTCATCCTTGTCCTGAATCACGGCGGCGCGAACCCCGGTCCACTTGACCGGCGGGCGGCTCTGCCCTTCCACCTCGAACGTCCCTTCCAGCTTGTCGCCGGCGAGTTTCGCTTTGTATACCAGGTGGCGTGTGCGTTCGGGCTGGCCTTCGCGTGCCTGCTCGGTGCGGACCCAGCCGAATGTCAACTCACCGGGCTTGATCGTGAGTTCCTGTATCTCGTTCATGTCGCCGTTGAATGCGGTGACGAACTTCCCCTTCGGGTTGGCGGTCTCGGCTCCGCTGATTTCGAGCCACCAGCCGCGGTTGCTCGGCGGGGTGAGGACAGTGATGTCCCAACGGCCGTTGAAGCGGGCGTCGGCGGCCCAGGCGGAACAGGCGCCGGCCGCGAGAAGGACTGCAATAGCGATGCGCATGGCTTTTCCGGGGCCAGTCTAGCACACGCGGCAGGACTTGAAGTCCCAAAGTGATACTCTGGTTCCGACCGGAACCAGGGAGGCGGAAATGGGCAACCTGTGGCGGGACCTGACGTATGCGGCGCGCACACTTCGGAAGGCCCCGGGCTTCACGCTGGCCGCGGTGTTCGCGCTGGCGCTCGGGATCGGGGCAAATACAGCGATCTTCAGCGTCGTGAATGCGGTGCTGCTGAACTCGGCGCCGATACGGTCTCTCAAGGAGCCTGGCCGTCTGGTCATGCTGTGGGAGAAAAACCCGAAGCTGGGCGGGTTTCTGGCCCAGCGGATGCCCGTGTGCATCAAGAACGTCCTGGAGTGGAAGAAGCAGAGCCGGTCGTTCGAGGGAATTGAGCTGCTTGGGACCCAGGATTTCACCCTAGCGTCGCAGGGCGCGAAACCCGAGCGAATCAAGGCGATGAAAGCCAGCGCGGGTCTGTTGCCGCTGCTCGGTGTGCGGCTCCAACTCGGGCGGCATTTCACTTCCGAGGAGATGCGGCCGGGCAAGGGGCGGGTCGCAATCATCACGGACGAACTCTGGAATGCGCGCTTCAGCAGGGACCGGCAGGTGGTTGGCAAAATGCTCCGCGCCGACGGAGTGGATTACCAGGTCGCCGGCGTGCTGCCGTCCGGCTTCGCGCTGCCGGCGATGTGGCAAGGGTTGGATCAGCCGGAAGGGAAGTTCTGGATTCCGGTGACGTTCGGGGTGACCGCAGCGGAAGACGCGACCAGACGCTACTTCGCGTACGGCCGGTTGAAGCGCGGGTCCACGCTGGAAGCGGCGCGGTCTGAGATGAACATAATCGCGTCGCGTTTGGAACAGAGCGACCCTGGCCTCAACCGCGAGTTCGGCACGAACGTGTTTCCCCTTACTTCCGAGGACGTGAGCCCGGTGCTGCGACGGAGCCTGCACGTGCTTCAGGTGGCGGTGGGGTTCGTGCTGCTGATCGCGTGTGCGAACGTCGCCAACCTGCTCCTGACTCGGGCGGCGGCGCGGGAGCGGGAGATGGCGATCCGGGCGGCGCTGGGAGCAGGCAGGCTGCGAATCGTGCGGCAGATGTTTGCGGAAAGCCTTCTCCTCAGCGCGATGGGGGCGGCAGCCGGCCTCGCGATAGGGTACCTGGGGCTGCGGCTGATCGCGGCGCTTGCTCCGGCGGATACGCACGGCTTCCGCGAAATGCGCATGGACCCGCTTGTGCTCGCGTGTACTGCGGGAGCCGCGGCGGCGGCCGCGTTCCTGTTCGGGTTCGCACCTGCGCTGCACGCCTTGCGGCAAAGCGTGAGCGGAGTGCTGGCAAGCGGCACGCGGTCGGTGGGCGGCTCTTCGAACCGGCTGCGAAGCGTGCTCGTGGTTGCCGAGGTGGCGCTGTCGCTGGTGCTGCTGGTGGGCGCGGGCCTGATGATCCGGAGCTTTGCCGCCCTGATGTCGATGGACCAGGGTTTTCGCTCGGATCACCTCCTCAAGGCACGGATCACTCTGCCGAAGGAGAGCTATCCCAACGACGCGCAGGTCACGGCGTTCGGGGATCGCCTGCTGGCCGCCGTGCGGGCGCTTCCGGGGGTGCAGCACGCCACCCTCGCCCACGACGTTCCCATGCAGGATTTGACGGTGACCTACTACAAACTGGAGGGCGTTCCGGCCGCGGCCAACGAAAACCTGACCTGCGATATCGCGGAGGTGCGGGAAGATTACTTCGAGACGCTCGGCATGCGTCTACTGCGCGGACGGACGTTCACGCGCCGCGATCCGGGAATGAAAGAGCCAATGCCCCTTATCGTCAATGAGGCGTTCGCGCGGCAGAACTGGCCGGGAGCCGACCCTCTTGGCAAGACCGTGTTGCTGCACAAATCCGCGACCGAGTTCGAGCCGCTTCAGGTGGTTGGTGTGGTGGGCGACGTGCGCCAGATGGGTCCGGAATCGACAAGCCGGCAGCAGGTTTACGTGCCCGCGAACGATCTTCGCTCGATGATGTTGCTGGTGCGGACGGCGGGCGACCCGATGAAGCTGCTGCCCGCGGTAGAGAAACAGGTCTGGGCGCTCGATAAGGATCTGCCGATAACGGGTGCCGGAACGATGGAAAGCGTGCTGCGGGACTTTGCTTCCCAGCGGCGCTTCAATATGACCGTCCTGATCGCGTTCGCCGCTTTAGCCCTGGTGCTCGCTGCAGTAGGGCTATATGGACTGCTGGCGTACACCGTGACTCTGCGGAGGCGGGAGATCGGCATTCGGGTCGCGCTGGGGGCGGAACCGGGCGGCGTGACGAGGCTGGTCCTTCGGCAGGGGTTGAGATTGACAGCCGTAGGCGTCGGGCTTGGCCTTGCCGGGGCTCTTGTGCTCGCGCGGGTGCTGGAAAGCGCCGTATTCGGCGTGAGCGCCACAGATCCGTACACGTTCGTTGCAGTGGCTCCCGTCCTGATTGCCACGGGCGTGGCGGCGAGTTGGCTTCCCGCGAGGCGGGCGGCACGGATCGACCCCGTAACAGCGCTCCGGACGGAATAGCAGAAATCTTAGGGACATCTTCGCTCATCGCTCGTATTACTGAGTGAAAGGGAAGATCATGACTCGACTTCACACTCTCACACTGACTCTCACGCTCTCAGCCGCGGCGATTCTCGCTCAGACTCCGCAGCCTGAGATGACCTGCAATGATCGTTGGGGTTCGCAAGACCAGCCGTCACACTGCGAAATCAAGGAGTTTACGGTCGCGGCAACAGGCAGGCTGTCCGTGAACGGCGGCGCGAACGGAGGCGCCACCATTAAGGGCTGGAGCCGCGGCGACGTGCTGGTTCGCGCAAAGATCCAGGCCCAGGGCGAGACTGATGCCGAGGCGCACGCTATTGCGGGGCAGGTTCGGATTTCCACGGCGGGCTCCGAGGTGCGGGCAGAAGGTCCGGGGACGGGCAGAAGATCCAACTGGGCCGTCAGCTACGAGGTCTTCATTCCGCGGCAGACGGATGTGTCGGTGAAGACACACAACGGCGGGATCAGGCTTGCGGACGTGCGCGGCCGGATCGAGTTCGCGGCGGTGAATGGGGGAATCTCGCTGGCGCGGCTGGCAGGTTCCGTACACGGTTCGACGACGAACGGCGGGCTCCACATCGACCTTGCCGGCAATCACTGGGACGGCGAAGGGCTTGAGGCGTCCAGCACGAATGGCGGCGTCACGATGAACGTGCCGGCGAACTACTCGGCGCGCCTGGAGACCGGCACGGTAAACGGCGGTATGCACGTGGATTTCCCGGTGACGGTGCAGGGTGAAGTGGGACGGCGACTGAGCCTGACTCTGGGCGCGGGCGGCGCGTTAGTGCGGGCCACCACGACCAACGGCGGCGTGACAATCCGCAAGCAGGGATAGCGCAATCACGTGGCACAGGCCAGGAGGCCTGTGCCACCGCAGGGGAGCGGTTTCATCATCGCTCGCCTCACCCGCGCGAGAATATAACCGTGCGGGTCGATTACAACATTGACGGAATTCACCTGGTGGATATCGGGCTGTGGCTTGACCCGGCAGCCGAATGCGAGGCGGCCTGGATTTCCCACGCGCACGGCGACCATGCGCGCGCCTGCCACGGCTTAACCATCGCCACACCGGCAACTCTGGAAGCCTACCGGATGCGGTTCCCCGAGGCGGGCAACGTCAGGCCGCTCGCGTTCGGCGAAACGCTCGAATTCAAAGGCGCGCGGCTGACGCCGTATCCTTCGGGCCACATACTCGGCGCGGCGCAGCTTCTGATCGAGTTCGCTGGCGAGCGCATCGTTTTCACGGGCGACGTGAAGTTCCGCGCGCCGCTCGTGGGCCTGGAGGCCGTGCCGATTTCCTGCGATCGCCTCATCATCGAATCCACGTTCGGCCTGCCCATTTTCCATTTCCTCTCGCGCGAGGATGCGCGCTCCCGCATTCTCGGCTTTGTCCGCGAATGCTTTGATCAGAAAACCGTGCCCGTATTCCTGGCCCATCCTCTCGGCCGCGGGCAGGAGATACTCCACGTTCTGTGCGAGGCCGGGATTCCCACGGCAGTCCATGGCGCCGTTGCGCGGTTCGTGCCGCTGTACGAACGGCACGGTGTGCAATTCCCGGGCTGGACGCCATACGAGAGCCTTTCCGGCGTGGACGGCAGGGCGCTGGTCGTAGTGCATGGATTCCGGCGGCACCTTGAAGCGAGCGGCAAGAACGCCCGCGTCGCCTACGTCTCCGGGTGGGCGGCGCTCGATAACGCGCGAGCGCGCGCCGGCGCCGAGGAACTCATACCCTACTCCGATCACTCCGATTTCGACGAACTGCTTTCACTCGTCGAGGCTGCCGCGCCGCGCGAGATCGACATCGTTCACGGCTACGCCGAGCCGTTCGCACACATCCTTAAGAATCGCGGATGGGACGCACACGCCCAAGCCGTCCCGTTCGGCCGCGCCGCGGCGACTCGGGAGGCGGGCGAGTAATGGACGCGCTCGCCGCCGTCTGCGAAAGGGTCGCGTCGAACTCCAGCCGGCTGCGCAAAATCGCGCTCGTAGCCGAATACCTGAAAGGGCTGCCCGATGCCGGCCTCGTGCGCGCCGTGCGATTCCTGAGTGGAAACCCGTTTGCCGGCGAGGACCGGCCCGCCGTCGGTCACGTTGCGATCGTGGATGCCGCGCGGGCGGTTTTCGGGTGGGACCACGAGATCACGCGCACATGCCTGCACGAGGTGGGCGACCTCGGAGAAGGTCTCTCGCTCCTGCTCATCGGCCACACGAAGGACGAGCCGCTGCCGCTGGCTGACGCGGAGTCCATCTATCTCAGCCTTTGCTCGGCCCGGCGGCAGGCGGAGAAATTCGAAATTCTGCGGAACTGCTTCGCGCGCTACCGTCCGGTCACCCTCAAGTATTTCATCAAGGTGATCACGGGGGAACTGAGGATAGGGCTCCAGACGAAGATGGTGGAGGAAGCGGTCGCGCTTGCCGCGGGCGCGCCGCACGCAGCGGTCCGCGATGCCAGCAACCGCTCGGGCGACCTCGCGCGCGTTGCGCTGGCCGCTCGTGGCGGCCGCCTCGAAACGATTGAGGCACGGCTGTTCCATCCCATCGACTTCATGCTCGCCAAACCCATTGAGTCTCTGGCGGAAATCAGAGATCCGGAAAACTGGGTGATCGAGGACAAGTACGACGGCATCCGCGCGCAGGCCCATTTCCGCGACGGCCAGGTGACGATTTTCACGCGCGGATTCGCCGAAGCGACGGCAGCATTTCCGGAACTCGAAAGCGCGCTCAGAACGCTGCCTGGCAGCGGCCTGCTCGATGGCGAAATCGTGGCCTGGCAGGAAGGGCGCGCGCTGCACTTCAATGTGCTTCAGCAGAGGCTAGCGCGCAAGGTGGTGCCGCTGTTCATGCCTTTGGAGATCCCCGTAGTCTTCATGGCGTACGACATTCTCTTCCGCGGAGAGCTGCTGTTCGACCGCCCGCTCGAAGACCGCCGCGCACTGCTCGAGGAAATCCTCGCGGGCCGGCCGGAGCCGCTGCTCACCTCGCCGCAATTCCACGCCGAGACCATCGACGAAATCGCCGAACTGTTCGACGCCGCCCGTGCGCGCGGCAACGAGGGCCTGGTGTTGAAGCGGCGCGGCAGCCTCTACGAATCCGGCAGGCGCAGCGGCGAGTGGGTGAAGTGGAAGCAGCCCTACGCCACGCTCGACGTGGTGGTCACCGCCGCCGAACAGGGGCACGGCAAGCGCGCCACGGTGCTGTCGGACTATACGTTTGCCGTCCGTGCCGGAGACGAATTCCTCAACGTCGGCAAAGCCTATTCAGGATTGACCGACGAGGAAATCCGCGAGCTGACCCGGCTGCTTCGCGCTTCGGTCGTCGGCCGTTACGGGCCGGTGTTGGCGGTGCGCCCGGAAATCGTCCTCGAAGTCGCGTTCAACGGAATACAGAAAAGCTCGCGCCACAAGAGCGGTTACGCAATGCGGTTCCCGCGCATCGTCCGGTGGCGTCGCGACAAGCGGCCGGACGAGGTCGATACGATCGACCGCGTCACGGCGCTCTACGAGGCGTCGGTCGCCAGAAGCCGTCAGGCTTTGTAGCAGCCGAGCGCCAGCATCGGGAAGTAATGGCGGTACAGCGTGTACCGCATGTAGAACACGTTAGGAAAGCCGGTTCCCGTTGCGAGTTCCTCAGGCCACGAGCCGTCGTCCTTTTGCGTCTCGATCAGGTGCGCGACGCCCCGTGTGGCCGCGCGGCATCCCTTCTGGTTCGTGGCTGCGAGCGCCAGCAGCGCCCATGCCGTTTGCGATGGCGTGCTCGGCGCCGCTTCGTAACGCCCGGTGACGTAACTCAGGCAGCTCTCGCCCCATCCGCCGTCCGGGTTCTGCACCGATTGGACCCACTGCGCGGCCTTCTGAATCGCCGCATAGTCCTCATGGATTCCGGCGGCGCGAAGGCCCCGGAGCGCCAGGAACGTGCCGTATGTGTAATTCACGCCCCAGCGTCCATACCAACTGCCATTCGCTTCCTGCGTGCCGAGCAGATAGGCGACACCGCGCTGTATGCATTGGTCGTCGGCGGGGATGCCCCGTCGTGAGAGGCATTCGAGCACGCGGCCCGTAATGTCCGGGCAGGTCGGGTCGAGCATGGCGTTGTGGTCGGCGAATGGAACGCGGTTGAGCAGGCCCCAGTCGTTGTCGGCATCGAACGCAGCCCATCCGCCGTCGCGAGACTGCATGCCGCGCAACCACTCGATGGCGCGCCGTTCGCAGGCGGCCTGCCGTTCGGGGTCCGAACCGCGGGCGTGCTCCAGCCCCAGCAGGACCATCGCCGTGTCGTCAATGTCCGGATAGTGGTCGTTGTTGAATTCGAATGCCCAACCCGAGGGTTCAAGGCGCGGGCGCTTGAAGCTCCAATCGCCGCGGCGGCGAATCTCTTTCTCGATGAGCCAATCGGCGCCTTTCACCAGCGACTCGTCTCCGCTCCTGCCGCTTTCACCGATACAGAACATAGCGTAAGCCGTGTCCCAGACGGGCGAGAAGCAGGGCTGGAAGTAGAGTTCGCCGTCCTTTTCGGTCAGCAGGCCGTCGAACTGCCGCAGCGCCTCGACGAAGTCCGGATGGTCGCGTTCGTAGCCAAGCGCATCGAGAGCCATGACCGTATACTGCATCGCCGGGTAGATGGCGCCCAGCCCATCGGAATTGCGCGTGTGCTCGATAACCCATCGCTCGGCCGCACGCACCGCGCCGATGCGCAGGTCCTTGTGACCGCGCCGCTCCCAAAGCTTCAGCAGCCGGTCAACCTGGTGGAAAACCGGCGAGAGCACCCGGTCCCGTGTCGGCAGCAGCAGTTTCTTGCCGGGAACGTACAGATCCTCGACGGTGACGCCCGCCGGGGCGCGCCGTACTCCCCCCACCGACTGAACGATCGAGAGCGGCACCAGAATCGCTCGCGTCCACGAGGCCATCTCGTAGAGGATGCCCCCCGGCAAGGTACCGCCTGGAACCATCACCAGTTCGGGCGGAACGGTGGGCACGTACCGCCGCGGAAACAGGCCGAACATGCTGAGGTTCAATTTGGTGTAACTGTTGCACTCCTGCAACCCGCCGAGTTCGAGCACGCGATTCCGCGCGCGCCGCAGCGGCTCCTCGTCGGGACTGTGCCCCGCGATGAGCAGCGCGGCGTAGCATTTTGCACTTGTGTTGACGTTGGCGGGACCGTTCGGGAAAATCCAGAAGCCGCCGTCCGGCATCTGGTGCTTGAGTATCTGCTGGCACGCTTTGTCGACGCGCGCCTTCGTCGGCGGATTCCAGTTCCCCGCGTCGTCGGGTTGATAGAGCCAGAGCTGCGTCAGGATGTAATCGGCTTCGAGCGATACATCGCCCAGCAGGTCTCCGCGCCAGTAGCCCTCGGTCTCCTGCCGCGCAATCAGGGTTTCGCCGGCGAGCCGGACACAACGGGCGGCTGCCTCGCGCATCGTGCGCGCCTCACTGCGCATCTCGTGCACACTTGGTGCCCGCCGCGGCGCCGCGGGCACCAGCCATCCATAACGTTCGTTCATTGTGCCTGTTTTCAGGATAGCAGCCGAGGTGGAACAGGCGTCCGGGCCGGCTGTTTCATCAGCAGTCGATGTGCCGCGAGAAGAACCGGTCCAGCGCCATCTTGTGCCGGCCGGAGATCGTCTGCGAGAGCTCGCGCATCTCGGCTTCCGCGAGCGGTTTGAAGGTCTTCGCGGTTCGGATATTCGCCTCGATGTGTTCGAGCTTCGGCATGCCCACCACGGCTGCGGTGACGGGCAGCGACATCGAGTAGAGCAGCAGTTTCTCGACGGGCGCTTCGCCGAGCAACTTCTCCTGGGCGAACACCTTCATCGCAATCACACCCATGTTCTTCCGTTTCGCGACCGGGAGCGCCACCGACTGGAAGCTGATGGAAGGGTTACGGTTCCAGATCGTGCCGTCCGGGTTGCCCCGGTTGCCCGCAAGCGCGGCGTTCAGCGCCATCTGCGTGCAATCGAAATCGTGCCGCTCGATCGCGGTTTTGAGCACGGCCGGGTCGCTGTGCGAAGTGACGCCGATGGCCCGGGCGACTTTCTGCTCGCGCATCTTGTAGAGCACCTGGAGCGCGCCCGCCTCGGCGGCGGTCAGGTCCGCCTCATCGGTCAGGTTGTGTATGTGCAGCAGATCGACGTGATCGGTCTGGAGCCGCTTCAGGCTGTCTTCCACGCTGCGCATGGCGTCGTCGTACTTTCGCACGGTGACCTTGGTAGCGAGGAACACTTCCTTGCGGCGCGTCTTCATGACCATTCCCACGCGCCTCTCGCTCTCGCCTTTGCCGTAGTCCTGCGCCGTATCGACGTAGGTGATCCCGAGGTCGATCGCGCGGTTCAGGGCCTCTGTGCCCTTCTCTTCGGTGTAGGCGAGGAAGCGGCTGCCCGATCCGAACGCGAGTATGCTGACGCGGGCGCCGGTGCGCCCCAGAATCCGCGTTGGTATTGGAGTTGGGGCGGCAAACGCAGGCAGCGCCAGCCCGCCCAGGGTCGTAGTCTCGATAAACTCCCGCCGGGAGATGCTCATGTGTGGCGACCTTCTCGGAGCAAGAGTACCACTACTCGCCGAGAAGGTGAAGCACGATCGACCGGCTGTGCGGACGCGAGCGGTGCTCGAAAAGGTAAATTCCCTGCCAGGTCCCCAGCGCGAGGCGGCCTTCGAGAACGGGGACCGCAACCTGGGTCAAGGTCAGGGCGGCCTTGATGTGGGCGGGCATGTCGTCCGAACCCTCGATTGTGTGGCGGTACGCCGGGTCGTCCTCCGGCGCCAGCCGCGCGAAGAAATCTTTCAGGTCGCGAACGACATCCGGATCGGCGTTTTCCTGCAGCACGAGCGATGCGGAGGTGTGTTGAACGAAGACGGTCGCGAGGCCGGTGCGCACCTTCTGGGCGGCCACCCAGGAAGCGATCGCATCGGTGATTTCGTACAGACCCTGGCCCCGCGTCTCGACGCGGAACCGATGAGCGGCCTGGCGCACGGCTATTCCACCGTCACGCTCTTGGCGAGGTTGCGGGGCTGATCGACGTCGCACCCGCGCCTCACCGCGATGTGATAAGCAAGCAATTGCAGCGGAACCACCTCGAGGATCGGCAGCAGCAGGTCCGGCGCCGCCGGGATCTCGACGACCAGATCGGCCAGTTTCCGGACCGCCGGGTCTTCGTCGCTGACCAGCGCTATCACGAGCCCTTCCCGAGCCTTGACTTCTTCAATATTCGACAGCGTTTTTTCGTAGAGAAGGCGGCTGTGCTCGTTCGAGGGATCGTGCGTCGCGATGACCACCACCGGCAGGTTGTCGTCAATCAGGGCGTTGGGGCCATGCTTCATTTCGCCGGCCGGGTAGCCCTCCGCATGTATGTACGAGATTTCCTTCAGCTTCAGGGCGCCTTCGAGCGCGATGGGGAAGTGAACGCTGCGGCCGAGGAATAGAAAATCCGTGGAGTCGAAGAGCTTCTTCGCCAGCTCTTGATACACGGCGTCCTTGGAGAGTACCGCTTCCAGCTTGGCCGGTATCTTCAGCAGTTCCTGAGCGAAGTAACGGGAGGCCTCGTCATCCAGGGCGCCGCGGGCCTGGCCGAGGTACATGCCAAGGATGAACATGGCCGTGAGCTGCGCGGTGAACGTCTTTGTGGAAGCCACGCCGATTTCCGGCCCCGCGTGAGTCAGAATCGTGCCGTTCGCCTCCCGCGTCACCATGGACCCGATCACGTTGCAGATCGAGATGGTCTTTGACCCCTTCCGGTGGGCCTCCCGCTGGGCGGCCAGCGTGTCGGCCGTCTCGCCCGATTGCGAAACCAGGATCGTGAGCACCTCGGGCGAGAGAATGGGGTCCCGGTAGCGAAACTCGCTGCTGTAGTCCACCTCGACCGGCAAACGCGCCAGGTTTTCGAGGATGAAACTCCCCGTGAGCGCGGCGTGCCAGCTCGTGCCGCAGGCCACCACGCGGATCCGGCGAAACCCCCTGAAATCCTTGGGCTGTATGTCCATTTCATCCAGGAAAATGCGGCCGGATTCCTGCCCCACTCGCCCTATGATGGTATCGCGCACGGCCCGGGGCTGCTCGTATATCTCCTTGAGCATGAAGTGCTTATAGCCGCCCTTTTCCGCCATGATGGGGTCCCATAGGATGTGCGAAACAGGACGCTTAACCGGGCGGCCGTCGAAATCGCTCAATCGTACGCCGTCCGACGTAAGCGTGGCGATGTCACCATCCGCGAGGAACAGCATGTCGCGCGTGTGGCTCAGGATAGCCGGCACGTCGGAGGCGATGAAATACTCGCCGTCCCCCAGACCGATCACGGCTGGAGGTCCGGAGCGCACTGCGACTATCTTGTTCGGGTCGAGCCGCGAAATTACGGCCAGTGCGAACAGGCCGGTCAACTCTCGCGCAGCCATCCGGACGGCGTCTTCCAGGTTGCCCTCGAAGTACTTCTCGATGAGGTGGGCGATCACCTCGGTGTCGGTTTCCGTGCGGAACTCGTGTCCTTCAGCAAGGAGTTTATGCTTGACCGGAATGTAGTTTTCAATGATGCCGTTGTGGACGACGACAATGTCGCCCTTGCAGTCCCGGTGCGGATGCGCGTTTTCCTCTGTCGGACGGCCGTGCGTGGCCCAGCGTGTGTGACCGATGCCGTACGCCCCATCGACGGGGTCCAGGCGCAGGGCTTCTTCGAGGCTCCGGAGCTTGCCGGACGCGCGGCGGATGGCAAGCGGGCTGTCTTCCTCGCAATAAACCGCCAGTCCCGCGGAGTCGTAACCCCGATATTCCAGCCGGCGTAATCCGTCGAGAATGATAGGTACTGCCCGGCGGCTCCCGATGTAGCCCACAATCCCACACATAATTCTATTGTATCCAGAGGGTTTCGCTCTGCGAGGCCGAAAGTGCCGGCACCCCGCCAATGAGGGGTGCCGTTGCCGTCGAACGCTGGTTAAGAAAATTTTTTTGCTTCTTTTTCAGACATCAAGGCCGGATTGTGTTATATTTTACTCAAAGCTATACACAACATAGCATCCCGGCGACGGGGCCCAGCCTGTCGCCAGCCCCTCTGAGTGAAGCCTCAGGCGCCCAGCCTGGGGCTTCTTAGTTTCTGGACCCGTCACACTTCATACCAACGGAAATCGCAATATTGTGCGGAGACGTTCCGGCGGGACACGCCGCGGGTCAGACAGGTAGATTTCGTGGTGCGGGCTGCCCAATACGCGCCCGTTTTCCTTCGCAAACGCCTCCATGCGCGCCATTGTGGCCGCTTCCTCGTCGTATGGACCGACATGGAGCGCCTGAACGCACGTGCCCTCCTTCAGGGTCTCGATGCGGACGTTGCCGGCTTCGCCGCCCTTTCCCTTTTTCATCAAGGCAGTGACCGCCTCCAAGAGATCGCGCTCGGTGACGAAATCCGGCACGCGGATGAGCAGTTTCCATTTCATCGTGTGCTTCTCATGATCGATATCGGAGTACAGGCCTTCGAGGGCGCACACCTTGAAGTCTCCGCGCCCGGCGGATTTCCCGGTCATTTTGATGGTGTATGCCGCGCCGTACAGCGCCCCGACTTGGGCCTGGAACAACTCGCTTCCGGGCTTGCCCTGTCCCTCGACGGCGAGATAGCGCGCAGTCTTCACGTCCACGAAGGCCGGCTGTTTCGGCGTAACGTACTCCGGCTTATGCAATTTGTAGAGGTCGATTTTCTCGGCAACTGGCATTGGTTTAGTCTTCTTTTGGTGCGAGCGGCAGATTGATTTCGGTCACGAGATCTTCGGGCTGCGTGTTGAAGGGCGAGTTCCGGTAGAACTCGAGCGCGGGCGCTGTGAGCGGTTCCCGGCCGCTGGCGGGAAGCCACTCCCCGGCGAGGCGCGCGTACGTTTCACTCAGTTTCGAATAGGGTCCGCGATGGATTGCGGCGGCATACTCCAGCTCCGGCAACTCCTGTACGCCGAGTTCGCCGCCGGGCGCGACGGTGCTGTCCACCTTGATCGCCGCATCGCAGCGCAGAGTCTCCGGCGGGGTGATGTCCGGGTCGTCGTGCAGGATGCCGAACGTCGTCATGGGCGGCCCGAGCAGGCCGCGCCGTCCAGCCCACGACATCAACTTCCCCCACGCTATGCCTACCTCGTCGTACGGCCCCACGTGCCGGAAGAAGGCGGCGCGCACCGGTCCGAACCGCCGCAGCCGGACTTCAAGCGGAGGCCCGGCCGGACGCTCCACCCTGGGCAGGCTGAACTCGCGGGAGCTTTCCCGGAACCCTGACGGCGTCTCTCCGAACATGGCCTGAAAGGCACGCGTAAACGATTCCGGCGTCTGATAACCGGAATCGAGCGCGATGCCGGTGACGGGCTCGGCGGTGAACTTCAGCCGCCGCGCTGCCCGCTCCAGACGCAGCCTGCGCACATGCTCCTTGACGGATTCACCCACCATCCCGCAAAAAATCCTGTGGAAGTGGTACGGCGAAAAGCAGGCCACCCTTGCCAGTTCCTGGAGCGGCAGCGGGCCGTCGAGATTGTTCTCAATATGCACCAGTACGCGCTGCACGCGCTCCTGGTATGATTCCACCGTACTGTTCCGCGCGCCCATCACCTGAATTGTATGTGCGTGCCCGGACTTTCGCTTGACATTTCTTGCGGAACTCGCCGGGCGGCATTGATATAATCGGCATTCAACGGGAGGACAACTTGAAGGTAAGAATCACGCTCGGCCTGCTCGCCGCGGGCCTGTTCACTTTTGCGGCGGCTCAGCAGCAACCCAAGCTCCAGGCACTCATCATTACCGGCCAGAACGGCCACGACTGGCGCGGCGTTGAAGCGCCGCTTCGCAAGGCGCTCGAAGACACCGGACGGTTTGAGGTCCGCGTTACCGAAGAATTCCGCGGCGCGGGACCGGAGACGCTGGCGCCCTACGACCTCGTCATCCTGAACTACTACGGAGGCCGCAAGCCGGAACTCCGCTGGGGCGAACGCGCCGATACCGCCCTGCTCAACTACGTGCGGTCGGGGAAGGGGCTGGTCATCTACCATTTCTCGGTTGCGGCGTTCGAGGGTTGGGAAGACTACGAGAAAATGAGCGGCGGAAACTGGCGGCCCAACTTCGGCCACCACTCCGCGTCGCACGATTTCACCGTGGAGATCAAGGATTCCGACCACCCGATCACGAAGGGCCTGAAGAAGTCCTTCCCGCAACCGAAGGACGAGCTGTACGCCAACCTGAAGTGGCAGCCCACCGGGACCTACCAGGTGCTCGCGACCGCCTATGACGAACACTCGCTCTATGCCGGCAAGACGCGGCAGCCGATTCCGGGCGCGGGCCTGAACCAGCCGATGCTGTGGACCACCGGCTTCGGGCAGGGTAGGATTTTCGTGACCGTGCTCGGCCACGACGGCCCGGCGGTCAGCACTCCAGCGTTCGTCGTGACGTTCACGCGCGGAGCGGAGTGGGCGGCAACCGGAAAGGTGACGCTTCCGATCCCGCCCGAGATGAAGGAATAGTCTACTTAAAGATGCCCGCCTGGTCCCACTTGGAGATCGTCTCCCGGACCAGCGCGGCCATCTTGTCCACCACGCCCTTGAAGTACGCGTCCGCCTTCGCCTGATCGAACTTCGGATAGCCCTGGCCGGGCTGGTAGAGGATGATCGGTGACGGGAACGGGTAGGCCGACCATGTGCCGGCCGGCGGACGCGGGGTGGCCAGCGAATCCCTGTAACGTTCCGGATGGACGAGCTTCGGGTCGATTGCCTGGACGAAAGCCGTCTCGTTCCACCCCGCGTGGCCGCCGTCCCCGCCGAAAACCCTAAGCGTGACGTCCGAGCAGTAAGCCCACCAGTTGGTCACGAGCGTGCAGACGCGGTGTGCGCGCCCGGTGCTTTCGGCCAGATCATTGAGGATGGCCGTCTGCGGGCCGCCGTGCCCGTTGATGATTATGATGTTCTTGAAGCCGTTGCGCGCGAAGCCGGCCAGCACGTCGCCCATGTAGGCGCGGTAAGCGGCTTCGGAGATCGTGAACCCGCCGGCGTAGGCATCGAGAGAGCCGGTGACGCCGTACGGGACAACCGGTGCGACGAGTGCGTTCACCCGCGGAGCGATGGCCCGCGCGATTGCGAGCGGCGCGATGATGTCCGCGCCGTTGTTCTCCACGCCGTGCGCTTCGAGAGTGCCGGTCGGCACCAGGACGGTTTCGACCTTGGCGGGCACGAGTTCGCGGATTTCCATCCAGTTGAGGTCACTGAGATCACGGCTGGTCTGCGCCACCAGCGGCACCGCCGCAAACAGGGCGAAAAGAAGATAAGCACGTATGCGTGACAGGTTAGCGCATATGTGCGAACCGCCTGCGGACCGTTCCCGGGCCGCGGCAACGACGCACCGACTATCATCGCTATTCGCGGCCCGGTTTGATGCCGTTGCTACTCTGAGACCTGCGTGTGTGGGGCGGCCCTTCCGGGCTGCCGCCGCGCTTCCGCGCGGCGCGCCGGGCCGAAGCCCAGCGGCAGGCTGAAAGCCTGACCCCACAACGGCATGGTCGCGGAACCGGTGTTGGGGGCCGTCCGCACGCCGGTGCTTGCGCATCAGCGTGGGCAGAACGCGAACCAGCCGGAACTTTACAGCTTCACTCCGGTCTGCCAGTAGAGGAACGCCAACTCGTCCGTGAGGTCCTCGATCTGCTTGCCCACTGGCAGGCCGCGGGTGTGCCCGGCCTTGGTGTCATAGCGAAGCAGAACGGGGCGGTCCGAACCCGTTGACGCCTGAACCAGCGCTGTCATTTTGCGTGCGTGCAGCGGGTCGACGCGAGTGTCGGCGTCGCCGGTCACGAACAGCACCGCCGGATACTTCACACCACGGCGCGCGTGTTGATACGGCGAATACGCATAGATGTACTTGAACTGCGCCGGATTGCCGGCCGACCCATACTCCGGCACCCACCAGCGCGCGACGAGGAACCGGTCGTAGCGCACCATGTCGAGCAGCGGATACCCGCACACAACCGCGCCGAACAGGTCGGGACGCTGCGTAATCGCCGCGCCCATCAGCAGCCCACCGTTGCTGCGCCCGGATATGGCCAGCCGCGAAGGCTTGGTATAGCCGCTCTTGATGAGCCACTCTGCCGCGCCGAAGAAGTCATCGAATACGTTCTGCTTTCTCTCGAACATGCCGGCTTGGTGCCACTTCTCGCCGAACTCGCCGCCGCCGCGCATGTTGGGCTGGGCGAACACGCCGCCGTTTTCGGCCCACAGCACCGCAGTCGCGGAGAAGGCCGGCGTCAGGTTGACGTCGAACCCGCCGTAGCCCGTGAGGAACACCGGGTTGTTGCCGTCCAGCTTGAGGCCTTTCTTAAAGAGCAGGAACATCGGGATTTGCGTGCCATCTTTGGACGGATACCAGACCTGCTTGAGCTCGAGCTTGCTGCGGTCGATCGGCACGTCCGCGCTCCACCACACATCCTGCTTGCCGGTGGCCGCGTCGTAGCGGTAGATCGTCGACGGCGTGTGGAAGGAATCGAACTCGAAGAACGTCTCGCGTCCGCTCCATTCGCCGCTGATTCCGCTCACGCTGCCGATGCCCGGAAGCGTGAGGTCGCGGAGGCGCTTGCCGTCGGCGTCGAACACCGCGAGATTCGATGTGACGTTGTGCAGGTAAGTGACGAACAACTGCCCCGCGCTGGCTGAGAACCCCGAGATCGCATCCGTGCCCTCGGGGATGAGCACGCGCCAGCGGTCGCGCGCGGGATTGCGCAGATCGATCGCAATCACGCGGCCGTTCGGCGCTTCCCAATCCGTGTTGAGGTAGAGGGTGTCGCCGCCTATACGGCCGTTGAACCGGCCTCGAATGCCCTTCACCACCGGCGCAAGCGGCGTGCCGGCCTTAAGATCCTTGACCCAGATTTCGCTGCGGTCGCCCGCGCTGCCTTCGGACACCTGAACGAGCAGGTAGCGCCCGCTCTCGGAAACTCGCGCGCCGATGCTCATCTCGGGCCCGTAGCCGTTGCCGAAAATGAGCGCATCCTGCGATGCGGGTCTGCCCATGGTGTGGCAGTAAATGCGCGGACCGGCTTTCTCGAAGCGGCTGTAGTAGAAACCCGTGCGCCCCGGCATGAAAGAGATGCCGTACCGCCCGCGCGGCAGTTCATCCGGAAGATTCTTGCGCGTATCGACGTCGAGCAGCTTGACCGTAACCTCGTCCTCGCCGCCTCGACGGATGCCGTATGCCACGAGCTTGCCGTCATCCGAAATGTCCAGCAGGGAAATTGACGCCGTGTGATCGGGGCTGAGCGGCGCGGGGTCGAGCAGCACCTGGTCTTTCCCGCTCAGGCCCTCTCGCAAGTAGATGACCGGCTGGTCCTGGCCCGCCCGGCGCCGCGCGAAGAAGTAGCGGCCGCCGCGGGCGCGCGGCACACCCGTCTGATCGATGTTCATCAGTTCCGAAAGCCGCTTGCCTATTCTTGCGCGTCCCGGAAGCTTGTCGAGGATCGGGCGTGAGTACGCATTCTGCGCGTCGATCCACTTGCGCGTTTCCGCGCTGTTCTGGTCTTCGAGCCAGCGGTACGGGTCCGCTATCTCGACCCCGTGAACGACCTCTTTCACGTTGTCGCTCCGGGTGGCAGGCGGCTTCTGTGCCCAGGCAGAGAAGGCCAGCAAAGCGATCGGCAGCAATTTGCGCATAACTTTTCAGGCTAGCAGCTAAGGTCCATCAGCAGCACTTCGGACGAACATACCTCGCCCTCAACCGTTCTTCCGAGAACCGCTGCCATTCCTCGCGCGAATGCGTGCGCCCGCGTGCCGCGAGATGCCGCTGATACGCGTTCTCGTCAGCGAGTTCGCGCAGCAGACCGATGACGAGCTGTCCGAACCTTCTCAAGCGCTTCATACGGCCTCCACCTCCAGTTCCGATGGCACGAACGGTGTCTCCGTCAGCTTCGCCTCGTGCGTGCCGCGGAAGATGCCGATCCAGACCCGGATCGAATCCACGAGAATCGTCGCGACCAGAATCATAAAAATGCCGCAGACCACGGCGTCGAGCCGCTCGTTGAAAATGAGCGTGCGCGTTTCACCGACCTTCTCCGCCGCCACCTTGCCGGAATCGAGTAGCGATTGCAACTGCGCGGCGCGCGCCAGGAATCCTATGCGCGGATAGGACGAGAAGATCTTCTGGTATCCGGCGGTGAAAGTGACGACAACGAGCCAGGAGAGCGGCACGGCCGTGATCCACATGTACCGCTTGCCGTGCATCTTGATCAGGATGGTTGTCGCCACGCAGAGCGCGACCGCTGCCAGCAACTGGTTCGCGATTCCGAACAGCGGCCAGAGCGAATTGATGCCTCCCAGCGGATCGAGCACACCCTGGTAGAGGAAATATCCCCACGCGAGCACGATGGCCGCGCTGGTCACGATGACGCCGGGCATCCAACTCGTGCGGCCCCAGGGCTTGTAGAAATGCCCGATGAAATCCTGCAGCATGAACCGGCCCACGCGCGTACCGGCGTCGATGATCGTGAGGATGAACAGCGCCTCGAACATGATCGCGAAGTGATACCAGAAGGCGAGGATGGCGCGCCCGCCGCCGCTCTGCGCGAAGATGTGCGCCATGCCGAGGGCGAGCGACGGCGCGCCGCCGGTGCGATGGAACAGCGTCGATTCGCCGACGTCGGCGGCTAGCGTCTCCATCTCCGTCACCGTCACCGGAAATCCCCAGGATGTGATTGCTTCCACCGCGGCCTGCGGCGTCCCGCCCACGATTCCGGCGGGCGAGTTCACGGCGAAGTAAACGCCGGGCTGTAGCACGCACGCGGCAATCATCGCCATGATGGCCACGAAGCTCTCCAGCAGCATGGAGCCGTAGCCGATGGGCCAGGCGTGCCGCTCCTTGGCGATCATTTTCGGCGTCGTGCCGGAAGAGATCAGCGAGTGAAATCCCGAGATGGCGCCGCACGCGATCGTGATGAAACAGAATGGAAAGATTTTGCCCGCGAAGATTGGGCCCGTGCCGTCGGTGAACCGTGTGAACGCGGGAAGCTGCAACTCCGGCCGCGCGAACAGAATCCCCACGCCCAGCATCAGCACCACGCCCAGCTTGACGAACGTGCTGAGATAATCGCGAGGCGCGAGCAGCAGCCACACCGGCAGCGCGCTCGCGAAGAAGCCGTAGACGATTACGGCGAACGCGAGCGCCACACCCGACATCGTAAAGATCGGAGCCAGCACCGGAGACTGCGCCACCGCCTGCCCGCCGAAGATCGAAAGCACCACGAGCACGAATCCGATTACCGAGCACTCCAGCACCTTGCCCGGCCTCCAGTAGCGCAGATAGAGGCCCATGAAGACCGCAATCGGCATCGTGGCCGCAATCGTGAACGTGCCCCACGGGCTGCCCTTGAGCGCGTTGACGACAACCAGCGCGATTACGGCAAGCAGGATGATCATGATCAGCAGCACGGTCAGCATCGCCGTGAATCCGCCGACCTTGCCGATCTCCTCCCGCGCCATCTCGCCGAGCGATTTGCCGTTGCGCCGCATCGAGGCAAACAGAATGATGAAATCCTGTACCGCCCCGCCGATCACCGCTCCGATGATGATCCATAGCGTGCCGGGCAGGTAGCCGAACTGCGCCGCCAGCACGGGGCCAACGAGTGGTCCGGGCCCCGCGATGGCCGCGAAATGGTGGCCGAAAAGGATCCATTTATTAGTCGGTTCGAAATCATGTCCATTGCGGAGGCGTTCGGCCGGCGTCGCACGCTTGTCATTGAGGGCCATGACACGCGCGGCGATGAATTTGGCGTAGAAACGGAAGCCGATGAGATAAGTGCATGCCGCGGCGGTTACGAGCCAGATGCTATTGATCGGCTCACCGCGGTTGAGCGCGATACCGGCAAGGCAGAAGGCCGCCAGAACCGCTATGGCGACCCACATAAGATGAGTGAGGATTCGTTTCATGGCAAGAAGGGAATTGTACCTCCTTGCGGTCGCGGCTCAGAACAGAGCTACTTCCCGATACAGAACGTAGAAAAAATGCGGTTGAGGATGTCGTCCGCGGTGGTCGCGCCGGTGATGGCGTCGATAGCTTGCAGGGCCGCGTAGAGATCGAGCAGAAGCATCTCGTGCGGGATCCGTTCGGCGACTGCGGCGCGCGATTTCTCGAGCGCGGCCAGCGCCTCCCTGAGCAGTTTTTCGTGGCGCAGGCTGGTGATGAACCCTGCCTCGTTGCCCACACCCGCGGGTGTGATCGCCTCGGCGATTGCGCACCGCAGCGCGGGAACGCCCTCGCCCGTCAGCGCTGAAACCGGGAGGATGCCGTCCGCAAGTTCGGCGCGCCGCGGCAGGTCGCACTTGTTGCCCACAAGCAGGCACCGCCCCTGGCGCCTCGCGTGGTCCGCAAGTTCCACGTCCGCATTCTCGATGGGCGCGGAGAGATCGATCACCACCAGCGTCAGGTCCGCGTCGGCCATCGCCTGGAAGCTGCGCTCGATGCCGAGCGTCTCCACGCGGTCTTGTCCCGGACGTATGCCTGCCGTATCGAGGAATTTCACCGGGATGCCGTCAATCGAAGCCACCTCGCTGACCAGGTCGCGCGTGGTCCCGGGAATCTCGGTGACGATCGCGCGCTCCTGTTCCAGCAGGCGGTTGAACAGGCTGCTCTTGCCCACGTTCGGCCGCCCCACGATGGCTAGCGTCAATCCCGAATGGACCAGCTTGCCGTAGGCGAAACTCGCGATCAGGCCGGAAAGCCCGCGCGCCACCGGATCGATGCGGCCCAGGATCTGCTCGTCGCCGGCAATGCTGATGTCGTCTTCGGCGAAGTCTATGCCGGCCTCGAGCAGCGCGATCAACTCCAGCAACTGCTCCTTGAGCGGTGCGATGCGGCGCGATACGGAACCTTCGGCTTGCTGCGCCGCGATGCGGGCCTGGTAAAGCGTGGTGGCCTCGATCAGGTCGCGCACGGCTTCGGCCTGCGGCAGGTCGATCCGTCCGTTCAGAAAAGCGCGAAGCGTGAATTCGCCGGGCTCGGCCGGGCGGGCGCCGGCATCGCACGCGCGTTCGACAGCGTACCGCAGCACTACCGGCGAGCCGTGGCACGAGATCTCCACCACGTCTTCGGCCGTGTAGGAGCGGGGCCGCTCGAAGAACGTCATCACCACTTCATCGACCGCTTGCCCTTCGGGACCAGGAAGCTCGGCCATAGCTGCGCTCCAGGATTTCCACTCGGGGGGCCTTCGGAAACGCAGAATCTCAGAAGCGATGCGGCGGGAGTCCTTGCCGGAAATGCGCACCACTCCAAGCCCGCCCCTCCCGGGCGGCGTGGAGATGGCAACGATGGTATCGGTGAGGTTCACTCGTATCAGGTGCCGTATGGCGGTAGAACCGGATCACTCGTATCAGGGCCCGTATCAGGAACGGCTTCAGCCATATTGCAGCGTACTCGTATCAGGGCACGGCTTTAGCCGTGCCGTTGGGTGCCACCATCAGAGGGCTTTAGCCCCTGCTGCCTTTCTCGCGGCCAAGTGCGTAGACAGGGGCTAAAGCCCGGGGCCTTCTCAAGACGCTGCGGCACGGCTAAAGCCGTGCCCTGATACAGACTCTTACTACCGCCGTCTTCCACCGCGGCGCGGCGCCGGTCTGCGCGGGGCGGCGGTGCGCCCGTCCGCCTCGGACGACGGCATGTTCGCCGGGTAAATCACCACCTGCCGGTGCGGGCCCATGCCCGAACTCTCGCTCCGCACCGCGGTCTCATCCCGCAATGCCAGGTGAATGATGCGGCGCTCGCGGCTGTTCATCGGGTTGAAGTTGAACGGCATGCCGCTACGCTTCACACGATCCGCGGCAGTCAGCGCGCTGAGCCGCAGTTCCTCGATGCGCAGCATCCGGTAGTCGTTCGCGTCGAAGCACAGCAGCGAGTGCTCTTCCGGCGGCATCCGCAGCATTTCCATCGTGAGCTGTTCGAGCCCGAGCAGCAGTTCGGCTTTGTTCTCGAGCAGAAGCTCGACATCCGGCCCGGAGAACTTCACAACGGTTTCCGGGTTCTCGAAGTCCGGATGGCGTGCCTCTCCGCGGCAGATTTGAAACTTGAGCTGGAAGCCGGCGTTCCGGATCAACTGGTCTAGAAAATCGCCTATGCGCGACTCCGAACCTGCCAGCGTATGCTTCTTCTCGTTCACCCTCTCCCGCCCTTTCTGCGCTTCGGACCGGCGGCCGCCTCCACGGGCTGCGGCACCGGCATGCTCCTGTTGATAAACCATTGCTGCCCGATCCCAACGATGTTGCTGGTGAGCCAGTATAACACCAGGCCACTGGACATGTTGTAGAACATGAACAGGAAAATCAGCGGCATCATCATCATCATCTTGGCCTGGTTCGGGTCCTGCCCGGGCGTCGGCGTCATCTTCTGCATCACAAACTGCGCGACGGTCATCAGCACGGGAAGAATGTGGATCGGCAGGTGTTCGGGCTGCGACAGGTCGGTGATCCACAGCCAGTGCGCGCCTCGCATCTGGATCGCAACCTGGAGCACGGAATAGAACGCGATAAAGAATGGGATCTGCAAGACCATCGGCAGGCACCCGCCCATGGGATTGATGCCGTGCTTCTTGTACAGATCCATCACTTCCGCGTTCTGCTCGGCCTTCCGCGGATCGCGCAATCCTACGTTCTTGTACTTCGCGTTAATCGCGGCGATCTGCGGCTGTAACGCCTGCATCCGCTTCATCGATCTCATGCTGCTGAATTTCAAAGGCAGCATCGCGAAATTGATGATGATCGTAACCACCACAATGGCCCACCCGTAGTTGTGCACCATGTGGTCGTTGAACCAGTTCACGATCAGGAACAGCGGCTTGGCGAGCCAGCCGAACCAGCGGCCGAAGTCCACCAGTTGTTCCAGCTTCGGGTCGATCTTCTTCAGCAGGTCCACGTCTTTCGGACCCACGAAGATCGCAAACTGATTTCGGGCCTGCCCGCCGACGGCGGCCCCCACGTGCGGCTGCTCCGTTTTGTCCACGGCTCCAGGCACTTTGTCGCTGATGGTCCGGATGGCCACCTGCTTGTCGTCGAGCGGCAGAAAAACGGCGGCGAAGTAGTTGTCCTCAATGCCCGCGAACGAATACTGGCCCGAGGAGGTTACCGGCCCGTTCTTCGCATCGCTCGCGGTTTTCACTATCAGCTTGCCGGCCGAGGTGTCGTAGAAAACAGCGCGCTGCGCTGCGGCCGCATTCGGCACCGCCGCGTCGCCGAATCCCCCGCGCCAATCCACGTAGCTGGGAATCGCCGCCCCGTTCTGGGTCACCTCGGAACTGAACTGCGACAGGTACCTGTCTTTTGGGAACCGGAACGATTTGCGGACGGCGATGCTGCCGTTCGAGTAATCGAAGTCGATGCCCAGGCCGTCCGGCGAAACTCTGGCCGCATAAAGCGCCTGGTTTACGTCCACGTCGGGTTTCTTGCCGGAGAACGATAGCGAGAACGGATAGCCGGTCTTGGGCGTCCCTGCCGGGCTCACAAGTTCCAGCGGCACTCCGGCGCTGTTCTTGTACTTCTTCAGAATCCAGCTCCGCACCACACCGCCGCGGTTCGATAGAACCAGCTTGTACACGTCGGTGTCGATTGTGAACAGTTGGTCCTTCTCCGCGGTTACCGGCGCTGCTGTAGCCGCCGCGGTGCCCTCCACGGGCTTCGCCGCTTCCGGCTTGGCAGGCTGAACGGTCTGAGTCTGGGGTGCGACGGGCTTAGCCGCGGGTTGCGGCGCCGCGTTCTTGTACAGGTAGGGGGTCAGGAACAACACGGCGCCCATGAGAACGAATGCCAGAAGCAGTCGCTTCTCCATGGACGGTTCCGCCTTAGGGTTGGGATCTACCTGGTTTTTGCCATTGGGGGTGTCCGCCATGGTCTTAATCGTTTTCCTTTTTCAGGTTCATCGGACAGGGTCGAAGCCGCCTTCGTGAAACGGGTGGCAGCGCATCAGGCGCTTGAATCCGAGCCAGACTCCGCGCACGGGTCCGTATTTCTCTACGGCTTGAGACATGTATTCCGAGCAGGTCGGGTAGTAGCGGCAGGCAGAAGGGAGCAGCGGTGAGATGAACCGCTTGTAAAGCTTCAGCAGAAACAGAATCACAGCTTGCATCGGGAAAACAGCCGCTCGATCTCGCGGGCAAGATCCTCCATCGGCGCTTCGAGAACCGGCCGGCGAGGATTGAACACTATCTCCCACTGGGGCTCTAGTCGAAAAAGCTGCCTGCGGACCGCTTCGCGCATGCGCCGTTTGATCCGGTTCCGGGCCACCGCCTTGCCCAGCGCTCGTGGAGCGGTAAAGCCGACTCGCGGACCTTCCGTTTCGGGCCGTCGCAGACAAAATGCCGCAAAATAGGGACCGGAAATCTTCGAACCCGAAGCGTACACCCTGCGAAAATCGGCAGGCCGGAGAATACGAACGCGCTTTGGAAACGACTGGTCGGCCTCCCCGGCTTCAATTGCCCGTACTGGCACCGCAGTCCCTCCGTTCGCGGTTCGCTCACAAATCTGGACCGGCTTAGTCGGCGTTCGCGTAACGAACGGTGCGCTCGTCGCTGACCGTCAGCTTCCAGCGGCCCTTTGCCCGGCGGCGTGCGAGAACGGCCCGGCCGTCCTTGGACTTCATCCGTGCTCGGAAACCATGAACTTTGGCCCGGCGACGATTATTCGGCTGAAACGTACGTTTTGGCATTTTGCTTTCCGACCCGGAAGAGAGGCGCTCGCAAGCACAATCCTGGCTTCGAGATCAAACTCCAGAAGTTTCAGTATATAAGCCGGGATAATGGAGTGTCAAACCCAGGGCTTCAGGCAAGTGGAAGTCCGCGGCTTGAGCCTTGTATCAGGGCACGGCTCAGCCCCTGCTGGCCGCTACCGTCCTCTCCACGGCTTGGGCCTTGTATCAGGGCACGGCTTTAGCCGTGCCGCAAAGCTCCTCCGAGCCACGGGCTTTAGCCCCTGCCGGGCTGCAAGCGTCTGGCTGGTTGTGTACCCGGGTTGTAAGTGCCACGCTCCGTGCTGCACAATCAGTCTTGGGTCTACAACCTATTATGCGCTATCGAAAACTCGGCAGAACAAATTGGGAAATCAGTGAGATCGGTTACGGCGCCTGGGGCATCGGCGGCATTCAGTGGCGGGGCGCGACGGACGACGAGTCCGTGGCAGCCCTGCACAAGGCCATTGAACTCGGGCTGAACTTCATCGATACCGCACTGGCTTACGGCGAAGGCCACAGCGAGGTCCTGGTCGGCCGTCTGGTGCGCGAGGCGGGTAAGAAGATTTTCGTTGCCACGAAGGTGCCGCCCAAAAACCAGCTCTGGCCGGCGCGGCCCGGCATCGGCATCGAAAAAGTATTCCCGTACGATTACATCGTGAAATCGACCGAGCAGAGCCTGAAGAACCTCGGGCTCGAGCGGATCGACCTCCAGCAACTCCACGTCTGGAACCCGGAATGGCTGGAACACGACGACTGGCGCCGTGCGGCCGAGGACCTCAAACGGTCCGGCAAAATCTGCGCCTTCGGCGTCTCCATCAACGACCACCAGCCCGATTCGGCTCTCGGCCTCATCAAGACCGGACTGATCGATACCGTCCAGGTCATCTACAACATCTTCGACCAGTCCCCCGAGCGCAACCTGTTCCCGCTCTGCCTGGAGCGGAACATCGGGGTGCTGGCCCGCGTTCCGCTCGACGAGGGCTCGCTGACCGGGACTATCCGTGAGGATACTGAGTTCGATCCCAAGGAGTTCCGCGCCTTCTACTTCCGCGGTGACCGCAAGAAGCAGGTGGTGGAGCACGTTTCGGCGCTCCAGCGCGACCTGGGCGACGCCAATCTGCCCCAGACCGCTCTGCGGTTCTGCCTCTCGCACCCGGCGGTTTCCACCGTTATACCCGGGATGCGGAGGGTCCGGAATGTTGTGTCCAATTGTGAGGCATCCAGCCTCGGGCCGCTCGATTCATCGACCCTGCAGATGGCAAGAAAGCATGTCTGGGAGAGGAACTTCTATTCTTAGCCGAAACAGTGCGCGACACATCTGCTGTTCGGCGTGGAGGGCCGGGCATGCCCGGCCCGCGCTCGGCCGGTAACACACGCTGTCTGTTACCATGAAACTCTGCGGATCGGAATTCATACTTCCATCGCGGGTTCGCTTGAAAGAGCTGCATTGAAGGCCGCCGAACTAGGCGCCAACACGTTTCAGATCTTCTCGGCCAGTCCTAGAATGTGGCGTGCTTGCGAGCCGGATCCGCAAGAGGTTCGAAAGCTCGCGGCAGCGCGGGAGCGTTTCGATTTAACCCCGCTGGTGATCCACGACAATTACCTGATCAACCTTGCTGCGGAGGACCCGAAAATCCGCGAGCTGTCGATCGAGGCCTTTCGCGGCGAGGTGCGGCGGGCGCTGACCATCGAAGCGGAGTACCTGGTCGCGCATCCGGGCAGTTACGGCGGCCAGGGCCTCGAACGGGGAATCGCTACCCTGGCGGAATCGCTGAGGTCGGCGGTGGACGGTATCAAGGTGAAGCGGCTGATGCTGTTGATCGAGAACACAACGGGCGGTGGAACGAAGCTCGGCGGCTGCTTCGAGGAACTGCGGGTCATGCGGGAAGTGGCGGCGAACTACGCAGGCGTCGGGATCGGTTTCTGTCTCGATACGGCGCACTGTCTGGCCTCGGGCTACGACCTGGCGAGCGAGCGGGGGCTGCGCGAAACCGTGCGGCAGGCGGAACAGGTGCTCGGCCTCGAAAACGTGCGCGTGTTCCACGCCAATGATTCGAAAACACCGCTCGGCTCCCGCGTGGACCGCCATCAGCACATAGGAGAAGGGTGCATCGGCGCGGAAGGATTCCGCCGCATCCTGGCGCATCCGAAACTGCGAACCAAGCCGTTTATTCTCGAGACGCCGCGCGACCGCGAAAGCGACGACCGCCGCAACATGGAAACACTGAAGAGCCTATGCCGGAAAAGAACTACGACCACAAAGCCATCGAACTGAAGTGGATGACGCAATGGGAGCGCGAGCCGCTCTACAAGGCCGAGGAGAACTCCTCCAAGCCCAAATACTACGTGCTGGAGATGCTGCCTTACCCGAGCGGCACGCTCCACATGGGCCATCTGCGGAACTACACCATCGGCGACGCGCTCGCCCGCTACAAGTGGATGCGCGGGTTCAATGTGCTTCATCCCATGGGATGGGATGCCTTCGGACTTCCGGCTGAAAACGCGGCGATCAAGCGCGGTCTCCACCCGCGGGACTGGACGCTCTCCAACATCGCCGAGATGAAGAAGACGCATCACCGGTACGCGTTCAGCTATGACTGGGATCGCGAAGTCTCCACCTGCGAGCCGGACTACTACCGCTGGAACCAGTGGTTCTTCCTGAAGATGCTGGAGCGCGGCCTGGCTTTCCGCAAGAAGTCGCGCGTGAACTGGTGCCCCGAGTGCGCCACCGTGCTGGCAAACGAGCAGGTGGTGGACGGCTGCTGCTGGCGTCACGAAACCACGCCTGTCGAACAACGCGAACTGGAGCAGTGGTTCTTCAAGATCACGGCTTACGCCGAGGAACTGCTGGCGGATATCGATAAGCTCGAGGGCGGCTGGCCCGACCGCGTGCTGCAAATGCAGCGCAACTGGATCGGCCGCTCCGAGGGTGCCGAGATCGACTTCAAGCTGGAAGGCTCGGGCAAGCCGATCCGCGTGTTCACCACCCGCGTGGACACCATCTACGGCGCCACCTGCGTCATCGTCGCCCCGGCGCACCCGCTCGCTGCCGAACTGGTTGGCGATCGGGACCGCACCCGCCTCAGGGAGATGGTCGAAATCCAGCAGCGCAAGGACCCGGGCGATCTGGAAAAATCGGGCTTCTTCACCGGCCACTACGCCATCAACCCGTTCGGCGGGCAGCGCATCCCGATCTGGGTCGGCAACTTCGTCCTGCTCGAGTACGGCACGGGCGCCATCATGGCCGTGCCGGCGCACGATCCGCGCGACTTCGAGTTCTGCCGCAAGTACGGCATCCCGGTCTGGCCGGTGATCCGGCCGGTTGACGGCACGCTGGCCGAAGAAGCAGCCATGGAAACGGCGTTCCCGGACGACGGAATTCTGGAGAATTCCGGCGAGTTTACCGGCCTGGCGAGCGAAGAGGCCCGGCGCCGCATGTCGACCAAGGCCGAGGCCGAGGGCTTCGGGAAAGCCGCCGTTACCTACCGCATCCGCGACTGGGGTATCTCGCGCCAGCGCTATTGGGGCACGCCGATCCCGGTGATCCACTGCGAGCGTTGTGGCGTCGTGCCGGTCCCCGAGGACCAGTTGCCCGTAGTGCTGCCTCTGAACGTGAAGATCACGGGAACCGGACGCTCCCCGCTCGAAAGCGTGCCCGAGTTCATGAACGTCAAGTGCCCGTGCTGCGGCGGCGCTGCCCGTCGCGAGAGCGACACCATGGACACGTTCATGGATTCCTCCTGGTACTTTTACCGTTACTGCGACGCCCACAACTCGAAAGCACCGTACGATTCCGGCAAGATCGCCTACTGGTTCCCCATCGATCAGTACATCGGCGGCGTCGAACACGCCATCCTGCACCTGGTCTATTCGCGGTTCTTCACGAAAGTGATGCGCGACCTCGGGCTGGTGCAGAATGACGAGCCGGTCACGCGCCTTTTCACGCAGGGCATGGTGGTGAAGGACGGCGCAAAGATGTCCAAGAGCAAGGGCAACGTGGTGGGCGCGGACTACATGGCCGAGAAGTACGGCGCTGACACCGGCCGCCTGTTCGTCCTGTTCGCCGCTCCGCCCGAAAAGGACCTCGAGTGGCAGGACGCCGGCGTCGACGGCATGTACCGCTTCATCAGCCGCGTGTTCCGTTTCGTAACCCGCAACGCGGAAAAGTCGAGGCAGGGCGGGGAACAGACCGGTGCCGACCTCAAGGCTCTCCGGAAGCTGCACCAGACCGTCAAGAAGGTCACCGAGGATTTCGATTCCCGCTGGCACTTCAATACTTCCATCGCGGCCGTGATGGAGTTGATGAACGTGCTCTATCCGATAGAGGCGGATCTCTCCGGGCCCGCACTCTCCCAGATCCTGGAGAAAGTGGTGCTCATGCTCGCGCCGTTCATTCCCTACGCGACCCAGGAGATGTGGACCGAACTCGGCCGCGACGGGCAGGTGTTCCACCAATCCTGGCCCTGCTACGATCCTGAACTTGCGCGCGACGAGGAAGCCGAAATCCCGGTTCAGGTCAACGGCAAGCTGCGCAGCCGCATCTATGCCGCCTTCGGCACTTCGAACGAGGACTTGGAGCGGATGGCGCGCGCCGATGAAAAGGTCCAGCAGTTCATCCAAGGCAAGCAGATCGTCAAAATGATCGTAGTGCCGGACAAGCTCGTGAACGTGGTTGTTAAAGGGTAACCTCTGGCCCCCGAATTGCATCTACCCGGACATGCGTTCGGGGGTTGCCACATGTTCATAGCCGGGATTCTCGCGATGCTGGTGATATTTGGCCTGCTGTTATCAATGGTTTCCTCGCCTCCCAAGGTCGAGCGCTAGGGAAATCGTGACACACGGTGCGGGCTTTTGCGACACGTGCGAGTGTACTTTTTGCGCGTGCGCCGTCTGCTATACTCGGAGAAGTATTTGATCGACCCGCCAATCTGGCTGACCAACGTCGTGTTTCTGTCCGTCCCGATTAGCTTCTTTCAAATCACCAAGGAAAAAGGAAAATGACCAACATTTTTGTAGGAAATCTCAGCTACGGGGCCGGCGAAGACGACATTCGTGGCCTGTTTGAGCAATTCGGAACCGTGGAACGCGCCAGCATCGTCACCGATCGTGAGACCGGTCAGGCCCGGGGCTTCGGGTTCGTGGAAATGGCCAATGATGCCGAAGCGGAGCGCGCCATTGCGGCACTGAACGGAGCAGAACTCAAAGGCCGAGCGATTACGGTCAACGTGGCACGTCCCAGGGCGGAACGCCCGGCATTTCGGGGCGGTTCGGGCCGCGGGGGTTCCGGTCGTCCTCGCCGCGAACCGCGCTGGTAAGGATCTGAAAGAATACGGGGACACTCCGGGCTGGATACGGCCAATCGGTTGCATCCAGGGACCCAGGCGTGTCCCCAGGATTCTTTCACACGGGAGCAGCAATGCCCGGCCCTACAGGGCCACTGCCGCGAATGCCTCTCTGAATCGCGCCATGTCGCGTTCCGTGCCTATCGTCACGCGCATCATGGTGTCGAGCGGCGGAAAAGGCCGTCCCACCGCAATATCCCTCCGTGCCATCGCCGCCCCAATCTGGCGCAGATTGGGACCCACCTCGATCATCACGAAATTCGCGTACGGCTTGATGTAGCGAAGCTTGCGCTTGTCTAGCCAATCACAGAGTTCGCCGCGGATTCTGGCAAGCCGGGAACGCCGCTCGGCGATCAACTTCGCTCCGTCGGCCAGCGCCGCCTCCACCGCACGCGCGCTCAGGATGGAAATCGCGCTGCCCCGGTACGGCCTCATCTGCCCCACCAGGTCTGGTTTGCCGCACGCGAACCCGACCCTCAGCGCCGCCATCCCATAAATCTTCGAAAACGTCCTGGCCACGATGACGTCCTTACCCTCGCGCACCCACCGCAGCGCGGATTGCGCTTCGTAGCCATCGACGAAATGCAGGTAAGCCTCGTCAATCAGAGCGATCGTGTTGCGCGGGAGGTTCGAGACCAGCCAGGCCAGGTCCTCATGGGCCGTCATCGACGAAGTGGGATTGTTGGGGTTCGAGATGTAGATCAGGCCGCCTCCGGCCCGCGCGGCTTCCGCCGCCATGCGCTTCACGTCCGCCGCATACGTCGAGGTGAGCGGCACGCGAATAACAGGATGCCCGAGCGCGGCCGCAACATCGCCAGGTACTTCGAATGTCGGGTCCGCCGCGATCAGCGGCCGGCTTGCTGAAGTGAACAGCATCACGGCCAAATTCAGCACCTCGGTGGAACCGGCGCCTACCACGATCTGATCCGGCGAAAGCTGCTCGCTGCGCGCCACCGTTCGATCGAACTCACGGAACTCGGGGAAGTGATACCGCCAGGTGTCCGGAGCCACGCGGCGCATCGCTTCGATTGCGCCTGCCGGAGGCCCATCGGGGTTTTCGTTAGCGTTCAGCCAGACCGTGTTCGGCGACCAGTTATGACCCGGCAGCGCGCGCTGGGCGAGGATCGCCTCCGGCGAAGCGGCGAAACCGGCCATCGATGCTAGGCGAGCGGCGAATAACCGGCGATTCGTCATATGCCTGTGAGCCTGAACGGGGCGGGAATCGGACGCCAGCGTTCCGTCCAGCTGGCGTCCGGGGGAGAGTCTACTTCAGTTCCAGAACTTCCTTCTCTTTTGCTTTTGCAACCTGATCGACTTTCTGCATGTAGTTGTCGGTCATCTTCTGGATCTCATCGTGAGCGCGGCGGTCGTCGTCTTCGCTGATCAGCTTGTCTTTCAGCAGTTTCTTCGATGCCTCGTTCGCGTCGCGGCGAACGTTGCGCACGCTCACGCGATGGTCCTCAGCTATCCCGTGCAGATGCTTGACAAGCTCTTTCCGCCGTTCTGCCGTGAGTGCGGGAATCGGAACACGGATGAGCTTGCCGTCGTTGGACGGGTTCAGCCCAAGATCGGAGCTCCGGATCGCCTTCTCGATGGCGCCTATCTGCGACGCATCCCAAGGCTGCAGCGTGATGAGGGAGGGCTCGGGAACATGCAGGGTCGCCACTTGGTTCAACGGCGTGGGACTGCCGTAATAATCCACCTTGATCGGATCCAGGAGGCTCACTGAGGCGCGTCCGGTTCGAATCACCGAAAGCGCGTACTGGAGATCGGCGAGAACCTTTTCCATGCGCGCCTTCGCGTTCGCTTCCACATCTTTTACGGATTGGAATGCATTCGTTGGTGCAGGATTTGCCGGTTTCATTAACCCTTCCTAATAAAAACTAAACAATCGTTATCCGCATTATACCGGGGACTGCATCCGGCGGGCTCATCTCGGGCGGGAATATCTGGATACTACCGGATGACTGTGCCCGTGGGCTCGCCCATGGCAACGCGCATGATGTTGCCATGGGCGTTGAGGTTGAAGACGATCATCGGAAGCTGGTTTTCTCGGCACATCGCCACCGCCGTTCCGTCGAGTACGCCCAAAGCCTTCGAAAGCACTTCGACGTACGAGATTTCGGGAAACAAGACGGCGTCGCTGTTCTTCAGAGGGTCTTTGTCGTAGACGCCGTCCACGCGGGTGCCTTTGGCGATGACTTCCGCATGGATTTCGAGGGCGCGAAGCGCGGCGGCGGTGTCGGTAGAGAAGTAGGGATTCGAGGTACCGGCGGCGAAGAGGACGACCCGCCCTTTTTCGAGGTGGCGGATCGCGCGGCGCCGGATGTACGGCTCGGCAACCTGGCGCATCTCGATAGCCGTCATCACGCGTGTTTGGATGCCCTGTTGTTCCAGGGCATCCTGTAGCGCGAGGGCATTGATGACGGTGGCCAGCATGCCCATGTGGTCGGCGGTTACCCGATCCATATTCTTCGCGGCCGCTGCCACCCCACGGAAGAAGTTCCCCCCGCCGGCCACCACGCCGAGTTGGACGCCCGCACGGGCGACCCCGGCGATTTCAGCGGCGAGTTCGCGGACGCGCGCGGCGTCCACTCCGAAGCTGGCCTCGCCCGCGAGGGCTTGGCCGCTGAGTTTCAGCAGAATACGATTGTACTTGGCCACGATGGATCGAAACCCGGACCCGGCTTAGGCTTCAGGCGCCGGCGCGCCGGCCTGATCGCCCAGCTTGAAACGGCAGAACCGCGAAACGGAGATGTTCTCCCCGATCTTGGCGATTTTTGTGGCAATCAACTGGCCGATGGTGAGCGTGTTCTCCTTGATGAACGGCTGCTCGTAAAGGCAGACTTCCTCATAGAACTTGCTCAGCCGGCCCTCGACCATTTTGTCCACGATCTTCTCGGGCTTGCCTTCGCCCAGCGCTCGCGCCCGAGCGATATCGCGCTCCTTGTCGAGCACTTCCGCCGTGACGTCCTCTTTGCGGATGAACTGGGGGTCGGCCGCGGCCACTTGCATCGCGAGATCGTGAACGAGTTGCTGGAAATCGTCCGTGCGGGCCACGAAATCCGACTCGCAGTTGACCTCCACGAGAACCCCAAGCTGCGAACCCGGATGGATATAGCTTCCGATAACGCCCTGCTTGGTCGCGCGCGACGCCTTCTTGGCCGCAGACGCGATGCCGCGCTTGCGGAGAACGACTTCGGCTTCGCCCAGGTCGCCCTTAGCTTCCGTCAGCGCGCTCTTGCATTCCATCATTCCTGCGCCTGTACGTTCGCGCAGTTCTTTCACTTGTTGTGCGGTAATCTCCGCCATTTCGCTACCTGCCTATATACCTGAATCTGAAAACTTGTCTGGTGGGACAGGCCGGGAGGCCCGTCCCACTCGAAACTACGACCTGTCTTCCCGCGGAGTGGCCTCGGCCGCAGGGTTGCCGGCCGCCTCATCGGCGGGCTCGGACACCGGACTCTTGCGCGGCAGCGAAACCGACGGCAGGTCCTCGTCCGACAGGCTCTCCGACATGAGTTGCTCGGCGTAACGCGGGTCAACGTACTGCGTGTACTCGGGGATTTCCTCGAGCGGTGTTTCGTCGGTCACGATCCTCTCGGCGGCGAACTCCTGCTCCGTCGCCAGCGCGCAGCCCTCGACCACCGCGTCGGCGATCTTGCTCGAGAACAGCCGGATCGCGCGCAGTGCGTCGTCGTTGCCCGGAATCGGATAGTCCACCTGGTCGGGGTCGCAGTTCGTATCCACCACCGCCACCACGGGAATTCCCAGCTTGCGCGCCTCGCGAACCGCGATCTCTTCCTTGTTGGAGTCGATTACGAAGAGATAGTCGGGCAGCCCCGGCATCTCCTTGATCCCGGCGAGGTTCATCTGGAGGTGCTTGCGTTCCCGCTCCAGCCGCGTGATTTCCTTCTTCGACCGGCCCTGGTAGTTAGTCTCGGTCGCCATCGAGTCCAGGTCTTTCAGGCGCTTGATCGAGCGCTGGATGGTGACGTGGTTGGTTAGCAACCCGCCGAGCCACCGCTGGTTCACGTAGAACATCTGGCAGCGGCCGGCTTCCTCGGCTATCGCTTCCTGGGCCTGCCGTTTCGTGCCCACGAACAGCACGTTCTTGCCCTGTGCGGCCATCTCGCCGACGAACCGCATCGCCTCTTTGAAGAGCTTCAGCGTCTTCTGTAGGTCAATGATGTAAATCCCATTGCGTTCGCCGAAGATATATTCCTTCATCTTCGGATTCCAGCGCTTGGTCTGGTGCCCGAAGTGAACGCCTGCTTCGAGCAATTCTTTCATCGAAATTGACGGCAAACTGCCTCCTGTAATGTTTGTGATCGGTTACCGGCCGGGAACATCGTCCAAAGCGAAATTTATGTTCCCGTCCGGAAGGGAAGGACTACCACTTACGTTGTGCAGGCTCCCGCGGCAGGTCCTGGGACCCGCCGGGGAGCCGCATGCACTTCGCAAAACCTTGGACGACTCCCGCCGGCCTGCGCCGCTTTGGTACGGCATCGGCCACGGTGTCGCCCCGCGGTTACCGCTCATTACCGCTTCGAGAACTGGAACCGCTTGCGCGCGCCCTTCTGTCCGTACTTCTTCCGCTCGTGCTTGCGGGGGTCGCGCGTAAGGAACCCGAGCTGCTTCAACTTCGGGCGCAGTTCGAGGTTGAACTCAGTCAGCGCGCGGGCAATACCCAGGCGCGCGGCTCCGGCCTGGCCGGCCAGTCCGCCACCATCCGTCAGAATGAGGACGTCGAACCGGTCCGCCGTTTCCGTGGCCAGCAAAGGCTGCCGCACCGCTGCGCGCGCCGCTTCGGTCACGAAATAGTCTTCAATCGCCCGGCCGTTGACAGTAATCTGCCCTTTGCCTGGCCGCAAAAAAATACGGGCCACGGAGGTCTTTCTCCGGCCCGTTCCCAAGTACTGTACTGATGCCGCCACTCAGATCCTCTCTGCTATCCCCGTTTTTCTGTCGCCAGAGCCACCGGCTTCTGTGCCTGATGCGGATGCTTGTCGCCCGGGTAAACCCGAAGCTTGCGCAGCATGTGCTTGCCGAGCTTCGTCTTCGGGAGCATGCCGGCTACGGCTTCGAAGACCAACCGCGTCGGCTGCGTGGCGCGCACCTTCTTAGCGCCCACTTCTGTCAGCCCACCCGGAAATCCGCTGTGCCGGCGGTAGATCTTCTGCTCTTCCTTACGGCCGGTCAGCCGCACTTTCGCGGCGTTCAGCACGATCACATGATCGCCCGTGTCCAGAAAAGGGGTAAAAATCGGTTTGTGTTTCCCCATCAGGAGCATCGCAACCCGGCTGGCTACGCGTCCCACCGGTTCACTGTCGGCGTCCACCACGTGCCAGGCACGCGTGATCTCCTGCGGGGAAGGGAATTCAGTGTTCATGGACAGACGTGTCCGCTCCTTTGCCTTGCAGATTCTTAGGTTAGCGAAACCCGTGGCGCCGTGTCAAACACTTCCCGAGCGCGGCCCAGGCCCCTGCGGCAAGGGCTCGATCTCCCCGGCTTCGTCGAGCACCTGGCGGATTTTTTTCGCCAGCACCGAAGGCGTGAACGGCTTTCGCAGGAATAGCGCTTCCAGTCCCCCACTGATCTTCGCATCCTGCGTGTACCCGGACATATAGACGGTTTTCATGTCCGGACGCATCCAGGCCAGGCGTTCAGCCAACTCCCGGCCGTTCATTCCCGGCATCACGACATCGGTCAGAAGGAGGTGAATCTCCTTTGGATGCGCCTGGCAGATGTGCACCGCCTCCTCCGGACGCGACGTCTCCAGCACGGAGTAGCCGCGCTGTGTGAGGACGTCCACAACCAGCTTCCGCACGTCGTCCTCATCCTCGACCAGCAGGATCGTCTCGCTCCCGCATTCGGCCTTCGAAGGCGCCGGAGCTTCCGATCGCTGCTCGGCCGCCTCCTCGATTCGCGGCAGGCAAATAGCGATCGAGGTGCCATCTCCCATCGCGCTCGCCACCTCGATTTCGCCTCCCGCCTGCTTGACAATGCCGTAGACCAGCGACATTCCGAGGCCCGTGCCTTTGCCCGGATCCTTCGTGGTGAAAAAGGGCTCGAACAGGCGCGCCCTTGTCGCTTCGTCCATGCCGTGCCCTGTATCCGTAACTGAAAGCTTTACGCACCGGCCCAGCGGCGCCCCGAACGGAACGGCTGTGGCCTCCCGGTCGAACTCGACGTTCTCCGTCCGGACCGTGATCCGGCCGCCGCCCGGCATTGCATCGCGCGCGTTCACGATCAGATTCATCAGGACCTGCTCGATCTGCCCGGGATCGGCGCGCACGATCCCCAGACCGGCGCTCAGTTCGGCCACAAGTTCGATGTGCTCGCCGATGACCCTGCGCAGCATGCGGTCCATGTTCGCCACCAGCACCGTGAGGTCGATCGGCTTCGGGCGGGCGATCTGGCGCCGGCTGAAGGCGAGCAGTTGGTTCGTCAACGCGGAAGCCTTGTCCACCGCGCACAGAATCTGCTCGACATTACTCCGCAGCGGCTCCGAGCCTTCCTGCTGGAGATCGTCGAGCAGCATGTATCCGTAGCCGGTGATGACGGTGAGCAGATTGTTGAAGTCGTGGGCCACGCCGCCGGCAAGCCGCCCCACCGCCTCCATCTTCTGCGATTGCCGGAGTTGCTCCTCCAGTTGCCTGCGCTGGCTGGTGTCCGCTGCCACGGTCATGAACCCGCTCGGCGCACCCGCCTCGTCCCGCAACAGCGCGGTCCAGATCGCGACTTCCACCAGGGATCCGTCCTTCCGCTGTTGAGTCACCTCGACGCCGTTCATCACCTCGCCGCGCCTCCCACGCTCGATCAGGGCGTGGAAAATCTCGGGGGCGGGCGCGCCGGGCAGCGGCATTGAGATGTCGAGCACCTCCCGGGCCGCCCACCCGAAAATGCACTCCGCGGCCGGATTCCAACTCCTGATGCGCCCATCGAGGTCGAGTGCGAAAATCGCGAGCGGCGATGCCTGGATTACCGCCTCGAGCGCTTCGCTGGCCTGCCGCCGCGCCTCATCCGCCTGCTTGCTGGCCGTGATGTCCGCATCCACTCCGTCCACCCGCACTCGTTGTTCGTCGAGCCGGCTGGCCGTTGCGGCGGTGCGCACCCAGCGGATGCTCCCATCCGGCCAGACGACGCGGTATTCGATCCGCCCGCTCCCGCCGGGCCTGGCCGCGGTCTGCCGTACGAATTTCTCAAAGCGCTCACTGTCTTCGGGGTGGGCGTGTGCGTACCACTGTTCCGGCCCGGTGTAGTATTCGGGAGGCCGTCCCGAAATCTTCGCAATCACGGGAGAGATGTACAGAAGCCGGACCTGCCCGTCCGAGTCGACCTCCGCTGTCCAGATACAGTCGGAAACGGAACTGAGCACGCGCCTGAGTTCCGCTTCCGCCGCTCGCACCGCCTCCTCCGCCCGCTTTCGGCTGGTGATATCGCGGATCAGGGCCAGGACTTCATCTTCGCCGCTCGGAACGATCCGCGCTTCGAAGTCGCGCGGCACATCGTGCGGGGGCAAGCGGAACTCGTGCACCTGGGTTTCTCCGGTGTCGAGCGCCTGCCCGATCAGGAACATGGTGTCAACGGCCACTTCCGGCGGCAGCACCTTGATTACGTTGCTGCCGATCATCGACGCCGCGTCGAGTCCGAACGCCGCTTCACGGGGTGCTTTGCAGTTCAGGTAAGTGCCGTCGCCGCGAATGCGCAGCATCAGATCGGGAATCGCGCCAAGCAGCGCGCGGTTGGTGGCTTCGCTCTTCTGAAGCGCCTGCTGGGCCTGTTTGGTCTCCGTGATGTCGACCATAACGCCGCGGAGCAGCGCGGGGCCTTTGCCGGAGAGCACGAGCCGGGCATTGTCGCGGAGCCAGACCACGCGCCCGTCCGCTGCGATCATGCGGTATTCGAGCTTGGTGTCGCCCCCAGTGTCTGCCGTTTTGTGGCAGGAAGCCAGCACCCATTCCCGGTCCTCCGCATGAAGATGGCGCGACCAGAAGTCCGGCTCTTTGAGCCATTGCTCCACCGGGTAGCCCAGGATTTCCTGTGCGCGCTCGCTCACGAACCGGAACTGAAGAGTCGCCGGGTCGGCATCCCACACGATGGCATCCACATCTCGCAGCAGGTCGCGGAACTTGCGGTCTGAACTGCGGGCCGCCTCCCGAAGCGCATTTAGCATCTCGCGGATCTGAAGCGCGAGCGCAACCACCATCAGTACAGCCGCGATCAGGGCCAGCCCGCCGAAAATTCGCGAATCCGGTTCGTCTCCGAAACCGTTCTGCGCCGAGAACCACGCCAGCAGGCGCAGAACCGCGAATGCGCTGAGCCCTATCAGCAGTGACCGGATCGCGATTTTTGCAGTGAACGACGTTTTCAAAACTCGCCGGCACCCGGCAGCGTCGAGAGAACCAGTATAGGGCTTTCGCCGCCTGCTAAGAGACTTCGTAGATGGTCAATCCGGAGAGCAGCTTCGGATAGAAATCCGTTGACTTCTGCGGCATCACGCCGCCGGCAAATGCAATCCTGGCCACCTCGGCCATTGCCACGGGTTCGAGCAGGAATGCCACCTGCGCGCTCCCTGTCCGGACCTGCTCAATGGCGGCCTCAAGGCCGCGCACGTAGCGCAGGTGCGTCTGCTCGCGGATATCGGCTTCGCCCAGGCCGAGCACGTTTTCCAAAACCCCCTGGTGCAGGAACCGGACGTCGAGAACATCGGGTTCGCGAGCCGCCTCGAGCAGGTACAGCCCCGAGCGCAACGCAACACCCACGCGAATCACGTCTCGATGCTCCTCGGCCCAGGCGGCGCGCAGTGCGTCCGGCGAATCGAGAGGCGAAACCTGGAAGTAGCTGCGAACGGCGCCGAGAAAGCCCTCGTCATCGAAGGTCTTCATCCCGTGTACCACCCGGTGCGTCGCCAGGATTCGCAGCCCCTCGGAATGCATGTTGACGAACGTCATCATGACCCGGCCTGTGCCTTCCAGGTCCGGATTCTCTCTGCGAAAGGCCAGCGCCGTTTCATAGCGGTGGTGGCCGTCGGCGATCAGCAACTTCTTGGTGGCCATCAAGTCGCGAATCCGCTCGATCGCATCGGGCGACGAGATCTTCCAGACCCGGTGCACGGTTTGATACTCGTCCGTCACGCTGGCCAGCGGCGGCTCCTTGGCCGCTTCGTCGAGAATGCGGTCGATCTCGCCCTTCGGGTCCGGATACAGCATGAAAATCTGGCCGAGATGCGCGTGCGTATGTCTCAACAGTTCCAGGCGGTCCTGTTTTGGCCCGGAGAGCGTCTGTTCATGCCGGTGGACGGCGCCTTCGGCGTAATCCTCCACCGGACCGAGGCCGATGAAGCCTTTCCGCACCAGCCGTTCCCCGCCGTCCGGCGACGCGAATTCCTGGAAGTAGGCGAACAGGCACGGCTCGGATTCCTGCGCCAGGATGCCGCAGGACTTCCACTCCTCCATATGCCGCGCCGCGCGCGTGTACACGTTGTCCTGCGCCGAATCGGACGGTTTCGGCTCACCCAAAATCACGCGCACCGCATTGTAGGGACTCAGTTTGAGATAGCGCGAACGCATCTCGGGACTGATCTTGTCATACGGCTGCGTGACGAGGTTTTCGAGCGGACCGGCCTTGCCGGTATATCGCCAGGGTTGGAAGGGGTAGATTTTGGCCATGCGAATCTTACATCGTCGATTCTCGCATTTTCGCGGGTTGAGACGCGAATGCTGCGTAAGTCGTCGTAAGCCGTCGTAGGTGAGATCGCCCGGAGCGACTCAGTGCAATTCAGCTTGCAAGTGGCGCTCCGGGCGGCCGTAGAGTTACTCGAGGACAGTGAACGCTCGATGTCCGCCCATCACAGACGCTCCCGCGAGCGGGGCTTCGCATTGATCACCTCCGGGATCTGCTCGGTAGCGATCCTTGGCATGCTCGGCCTGGCCGTGGACCTCGGCCGGCTCTACATCATACGGAACGAGATGCAGGCATATGCCGATTCCGCCTCGCTGGCGGCGGCGATCGAACTCGACGGCACCGCGAGCGGCATTGCCCGCGCCCAGGCGGCGGTGGCGGCGAACACGAACAAGTGGAACCTCGCTTCCTCCTCATTCAGCGGTACGCGGGTGGACTTCGCGACCACGCCGGCCGGAAACTGGGCGGACAACCCCAACCCGGCTACGGATTACAAATATGTCCGCGTGAGGGCCACAGGGGCGGCTTCGCTGTATTTCCTTCCGATCGTTACTTCGAGCACCGCGGCCACGGTCACGGCCAAAGCGGTGGCCGGCCAGGTGCCCAAACCGAACTTCCGCGAAGGCCTGCTGCCGTTTTCCCCGTACGCGCATGCCGCCGGCGCTGAGGATTTCGGCTACACATTGGGCGAGAGATATACCCTGCGCTGGTCGGCCAATCCGAAGACCGGACAGAACGTCTGCCCCGGCGACGACCAGCAACAGTGGATCGATCAGGCGACCGCGGGCAACGCCTCGTTCCGCGGGTATATCGACGAGAACAGCGCGTCGGTGATTCGGGCGGCAATCGAGAGCGATTACCAGTCGCGCCCTCTCGGCATCGGCGACGCTCTGGAAATGACAGGGGGCGCCAAACAGACAATACGCGACGCGCTGATCGCGCGCATCAGCCAGGACAGCGACTCCACGGCAACCACCTACGCGGAATACAAGGCGCGCGACCAGGGAAACGGCCGGCGCATTGTCGCTATCGCCGTGAACAACGGATTCCCGGAGTACCGCGTTCTTGGGTTCGCCGCGTTTTTCCTGCTCGCTCCCTCGGAGTACGGTACGGGCGGCAATCAGCCGTTCTGCGGCGAGTTCATCGGTCCCTATGTGCAAGGCGGGCGCGGCGGCGGCGCCGGAGGGCCGGGCGCATACGTGGTGAGGCTCGTGGAATGAAGCGCCGCGGCAGCGTTACGGTCGAGTTCGCGCTGGCGTTCGTCCTGCTGTTCTCGATACTGGGTGGCGTGTTTCAGTTCGGGTATTCGTACTACGTCTACAACGCCCTTGAGAGTACCGTGCGCGATGCGGCGCGTTATGCTTCGCTCCGCGCTTACGATTCGCTCTCGAACACGCCTTCGGACTCGTTCCTGGCGGCCGTGCGCAATATGGCTGTGTATGGCAGTCCGGCCGGAGGCGCGCAGGCCCTGGTCCCCGGATTGGCGACGTCCCATATCCAGCTCACGGTCACTTTCGATCGCAACGTTCCCTACCTGATGAAGGTCGCCGTGGTGAACTACCGGGTTCAGGCAATCTTTTCGTCCTTTGTGCTGAGCGGAAAACCGAATGCGGCCTTTCGATACATGGGCAGATATGCGCCGCCAACCACGTAGCTCCCGGCGTGGCACAGGCCTCCCGGCCTGTGCGG
>JAEZIJ010000062.1 GCA_023436715.1 Acidobacteriota bacterium | reverse complement strand
GGGGGTATGACCCCCCGCCCCCCCCCCCCCCCCCCGAGGCAGTGGTTCATTCTGCGCGAGCCGTGCTTTCCAGGCATCCAGAATAGACACAGTCGCAGTCGCGCCGAAACGGTCGCTCCCGGCCTCGTAGAAAGCCAGAGCGGAGTCGAGTGTGCGCACACCCCCGGCAGCCTTCACCCCGACGTCCGGGCCGCAGTGCACGCGCATGAGCCGCACATCGTCAAGCGTTGCGCCCGATGGCGCGAATCCGGTCGCCGTCTTTACGAAATCGCACCCCGTGTTCGTGCAGATCTTGCAGGCCACGATTTTCAGTTCGTCGGTAAGATGTGCGTTCTCGAAGATCACCTTCAAGAGCGCGCCCGAATCGTGGCAGGCTTCGGCCATCTGCACAAGCTCGGTCTCGATGTACTGAAACTGACGCGAGACCAGCTTGCCGATGTTGATGACCATGTCGATCTCGCGCGCTCCCCGGCGCAAGAGGTCGCGAGCCTCGTAAAGCTTGACGGCCGTCGTCTGGGAACCGTGCGGGAACCCCGCCACGCTACCGGCCGCGACCGCGCTGCCGCTCAGTTGCCGCACTGCCAAATCCACATCGCTCGGGCGCACGCTCACGCTCGCCGTTCCGTACGCCTTGGCAATCCGGCAGCCCTCGATCACCTGCTCCTCAGTCAGTTCCGGCCTGACGAGCGAGTGATCGATCATTCGGGCAAGCGCGTCGTAGGTAGCGAGCGCAGGTCTCACAGGCTACCGGGCTTTCCGTTTTACCGCGGGGGCGGTTACTGCAACGCCGAGGGTCTTGAGTTGGGCCTTCGCCTTCGCGGCCAGGTCGGAATCCGGCGCACGCTTAATCACGGCCCGGAATTCATCGGCGGCTTTCCTGTTCTCGCCGATCTGCATCAGCGTGCGGCCCTTCATATAGGTGGCGTCGATAATCTTGTTGTTGCGGTCCTCGGGGAACCGTTCCAGCACGAGATTGAACGCCTCCAACGCGCTGTCATAGTCTTTCTGGTTGAAGGCGATCTCGCCGAGGTAGTATTGCGCGTTGGGCGCGCTCGCGGTATCGCCGTAGGACCTCAAATAGTCATTGAACTCAGCCGTCGCCATAGGGTAGTTGCCGGCGTTCTTATCACGCATGGCATTGGCGTAGAGCTCTTCTGCTGGAGGCGGCGCACCGGCCGCGCTTCCGCCCGCCGGCGGCGGGGACGGCGGCGACTGGATCACCTTCATCGTGTTGCCCAGGTCTACCAGCCCGCGCTCCAGTTTGCCCAACCGCGATGTCAGGTCGTCAATCGATACGCGAACGGCCTGGAACTCGGTAGACATCTGGTCGATCTTGGTCCCGACGACCGTGACAGGCGTGGCCAGGTTCTTCTCGCGGTCTCGCAGCGATGCATCCAGCACCGCCACCGTCGTGTTCAGCTTATTGATGCTCTCAATCGTCTGCTGAACGAGAGTGGTCAGGCCGCCCATCTTTTCATTGAATGAGCGTTCCAGGCTGCGGACCTGGTCCTGGAGCGTCGCCACGTCTCGTTGCAGCTCGACATACTCCCTCTTCTGCCCGAACGACAGCGGGGAAATCAGCATGCCAATCAAAGCAAGCCGCAGCCAATTCATGGGGTTAATCTCCTCAATAGCAAAGGCGGGCGCGAATCGCCGATCCGCGCCCGCGGTCTTACTTGACTGAAAGCACAGCTACGCTGTCGGGTCCAGCCTTCAGCCGTTTTCCACCGTATTACTGAGCCGCGGAGAAGTGTGCGTGGCGGTTCTTCTGCCAGCAACCTTCGTTCGACTCGGTGCAAACCGGCCTTTCCTTACCATAGCTGATCGTCTTCAGCTTGTCGGATGCTACACCCAACTGGACAAGGAATTCCTTGACCGAGGTGGCGCGGCGATCGCCCAGTCCGAGGTTGTACTCGGCCGAACCACGCTCGTCGCAATGGCCCTCGACAACGACGACGGCGTCCGGCATCTCCGAGAAGATCTTCTTCAGCGCGTCGGCATTGCGGGTGAGCACAGCGCGGGCATCCTCGCGGATGTCGCTCTTATCGTAATCGAAGTAAGCGTCCTGAACGCCCGTGGACAGCATTTCGCCTAAAGTGATCTTCGGCGCCGGCGGCGGCGGCGGCGGCGGCGGCGGAACGGTGACAGTCACCGTGGCCGTTGCCGATTCGCTTCCACCCGGCCCTTTGGCCGTCAACGTGTACGTCGTGGTGTCGCTGGGATAAACCTGGCGGTTACCCCGGGCGGAAACCGTGCCAATAGCGGGCGAGATCGACACGTCCGTCGCGTCGCTCACCGTCCAGTTCAGAGTCGCGGAATTGCCACGCTCGATGGCGCTCGGCTCGGCCGAGAACTGGATGGCGGGCTTTGCCGGCGGCTCAACAGGTTTCACAGCCGGCGGCGGCGGGGGTGGCGGCGGGGGTGGCGGTACCTTCTTCTTGCAGCCTGCCGCAATAAGGAACATTGACAATGCCAAAAGCAATAGGCTGATATTTCGTTTGGTCATCTAAGGACTAAAGCCTCCTAGTCTTCCAACTGATCGTCTGTATTCTACTTGCCCCACACAGGCATAGAGTTCTGCCCCTGTGTGGTGAGCTGCTGAAGTTGGGTGCCATCCGCCAGCATGGTCCAGATCTGCGTCGTCCCGCTTCGATTCGAGGAGAAGACGAGGTGGCGTCCGTCGGGGGCCCAACTCGGGTTTTCGTTTCGTCCGGCGCCATGCGTGAGCTGGTTGTACTGCCGTGTTGCGACGTCCATGACGAAAAGATTGTAGTTGCCCGGCGCGAACCCACGCGTCCAGGCGAATGCAATATGCTGTCCATCGGGATGCCACGCGGGATTCACGGCATCACCCTCGCCGCTGCTCAACCGCTGCACATCCGCACCCTCCATATTCATGCGATAAACCTGCGGTGTTCCCGATCTCCCCGACACGAAAACCATTTCAGCTCCGGTCCTGGGATTCACCTTCGGCTCGATGTCGATCGAGGATGAATGGCTGATGCGGCGCAAACCGCTTCCATCCACCGAGGCGCTGAAGATCTGGGCCCACCCACCGACTGAAGACGAAAAGATGAGGCGCTGGCCGTCCGGCGTGAATTCGGGTGTCGCCACCAGCGAAGACACCGGGCTGTAAAACGGTAACCGCCTTCCTGTCTCCAAAGAGAATATAAATATAGCAGGATTGCCTGTTTGAAAGGTAGTAAAGGCAACGCGCGCCCCGTCGGGAGATACCGCCGGCGTGATCGACGTGGACCTGTACTGCGTGATAGGCTTCTGGTTGGCCCCGTCGTAATCCATCGACCATATTTCTTTGATGCCCTTCCCGCTGCGCGTAGAGACAAAATATATCTTCGTGCCCGCCAGGCTCGTGCCGCCGGACACCTTCAGGATGTCGGCCGCGAAGTCGTGGGCCAACTTGCGGGCGCCCTCTTCACCGAGCGGCGCCAGATACGTCTTGCCGAAGACCTGCGCGTTCGAGAGGTCCTGCTGGCCGGCGTTATATAGCCAGCCCCGCAGCACGATCTGCCCCGCCTCGGAGGCCGTATAGCCGAAGGCCAGATAGTTGGCTTTCACGGGCGGCTCGGACCAGTCCGTCAGCCACGGCCCTTGCGAAATCGGCCGCGGCGGCGGCGCTCCGCGCCGCGCCGGCTGGGTAGGCATGATCGGCCGCCGGAAGTCCTCCGGGCGCTGCGGGACTTGCAGCGGGTACATGCTCTTCGGCACCATCGAGTAAGTACCCGAGCCGTCCAGATCGCTCCACAGCGTCTGGTTGAACACGTTCATGTACTGCTGAGCCTCGCCGGCGCCGCGAAAGTCCGGCACCGCGATGGTGGTGCGCTCGCCCTTGCTCAGCTTGATCACAGCGTCCTGGGCGACGAGCATGAGCGCGGCCGCCGTGAGGCACGATCCGATCCAAATGGTTCTTTTGGTCATCTCTTTAACTCAAACCAGAATTCAATTTGTGCGTCGTCCCGTTCGTAGCCCTGGGGAAGCGGGGGAAATGGGGCCGCTTCGTAGATCGCCCGCTGGGCCGAAAGGTCCAGCGTCCGGTTGCCGCTGCCCTGAAGAATCCGGACGTTTCGGGCCGAACCATCTTTGAGGATGTCGAAAGTAATGATTACCGGTGGAGCGGTCTGCACCCTCGGGTCCACTTCGTCGGTGCGCCATTTCTGCCCCACGCGCTGCTGGAGCATGTCGCCATACCATCCGAACCGCTGACCGAGCGAGCCGCGCGGGCCAATGCCCACCGTGCCGCTCGATCCCGCCAAAGGGCTTCCGTACATGTTCGAGCTGAGCCGCTGCCCCGCCCCGCTGTAAAGTTGGTTCGACCGGTCCGGCTGCGCCCGGTACTGCTGCGCCGTCTCCCGGGTCCGGCTTGCCCGCTCCTGCGTCGCGGTCTTGCGGCTGCGTAACGCAATTGCGTCGGGTTCCGGCGGCTTGACGGCCTTTTTCGGCTGCGGCTTGGGCGGCGCCGGCACACGGGATTCGGTATCGTTCGCCAGCGGGTTCTTGTCCCCGGAACGGCCGTGCAGCGGAATCGTCTCGACCGCTGAAATGCCGACCGACCCTCCGCCGACCGCGTGCGGAGTGCCGAAAGACATACTTTTTCCGCCAAGGGACGTAGACAACGCGAACGAAGCGAAGACCGCTGCATGCACCGCCACCGAAATCAGTAGCGGCTTGCGCAGCGATTCCTGCTGCTCCAGAACATCGACATGGCCGGCCATCTGGACGGGCATCAAAAACCTCGCGCCTAGCGGCGCTTCTTCTCCGCCTCGTCAACGGGCTGGGTCACCATATTCACTTTGAACTTGGCGTCGTTCAGTTCGCCTACAACCTGCGCGATCACGTCCCAAATAGCTTCCTTATCCGCCCTGACGTAGACACCGTCCGCGGACTGAAACTTCGCCCTGACCTGAGCCCCCACTTCGTTGATATTCACTGCCTGCTCGTTCAGATAGAGCAGGCCGTTCTTGGTGATAGTGACTACCGGCAGTTCCTGCGCGGTGTCCCTGGTCTGCTTCACCTGCGGCACTTCCACTTCCATGCCGAACTCCATCACGTGGGCGGTCAGCATGAAAAGCACCAGCAGCACCATCATGACGTCAACCAGCGGAACGATATTGATCTCCGCGAGCGACTGCGTGCCGCGGAACCGGCTCCGCCCGGAGCGGCCGCCGCCGAATGAGAAGGCCATGCTCTACTCCTCGAAGTTCCTTTCCGAAACGTTGAGAAACTCGAGAGAGAAATCCTCCATCCGGGTGCCTATCTCCCGAATGACGTGACCGTAGTAATTGTAAAAAATAGCGGCCGGAATCGCGGCGGCGAGGCCCATCGCGGTCGCCACCAGCGCTTCGGTAATGCCCGGGGCAACCGCGCGCAGGCTGGCGCTGCCGGCAAGCCCAAGACCCTGGAACGCGTCGATGATTCCCCACACAGTTCCGAACAGCCCGATGAACGGCGTCACCGTCGCAGTGGTCGCGAGCCAGTTCATGTTCCGCTCCAGCTTGGCGATTTCTTCGCTCTGCCCGAGTTGGAGCGTGCGCTCGAGCGCGAGGAGATTGCCCACCGTCCCCCGCGACTTGATCTGGCGCGTCACTTCTTCGTAGCCGAAGTCGAAGACCGTGGCCAGAGGGCACGGCCGGAACTGCTCAGCCACAACGGCGACGGCGTCCAGGCCGGCCGATTTCCTAAAGGCGCGCAGAAATTTCGTGTTCGACGTGCGTGCACGGCTGAAGGCCATCCACTTCGAAAAGATGATGGCCCAGGAAACTACAGAAAAGATCAACAGTAGAGCCAGGACAGCCTTCGGCAGCGCTTGAGCGCGGCTCACCATGTCCCAGACGCTGTACTGTAACAGCAGGTTGGCGGGATTAATGAGGTTCAATACGATTCCTTTCCCCCAAGAGAACTATCATAAACGAGCCACACGGCTTTCGGATGGAGGGGAGTGGAAAAACCTACCCTCGCGGTCTCAATTCGGCTTCATGCAGTTTCCTAATCGCGACCGCATTGCGGCGGCCGCAGCCGAAGCAGCGCTCCTTTCAGCACCGCATCGTCAAGCCTGAGCCCTTCCTTTCGCAAAATGTCCTGGAAGACCAGATTCGCCTGCGCCGCGAGGCTAAAGAGCTCACGTCCTGGTCGAAACCAGTCCAGCCGCGATTCTGATCGTGAACCAGGGTGGGCTGATCGAGCGCGCAAACGAATCGGCACAGCGCATGCTGGCGAAGGCCCTGGAAAAAGACCGCAGGCCTACGGGTATAATTGCCTCGAATGCTCCTGGAGCTGGTGGTTGAGAATTATGCGGTAATTGAACGGGTCCGCGTGCGGTTTCACCGCGGTCTGAACCTCCTGACAGGCGAGACGGGCAGCGGAAAATCCATCGTGGTGGATGCGCTGGCGCTGCTGTTCGGCAGCCGCGCGTCGCAGGAATCGGTGCGCTCCGGAGCGCAGCGCGCGCGCGTTTCCGGGCTTTTCGAGCTTCCCCGCGAACAAGCGCTCCAGGATCTGCTCGAATCCGCCGGCATTGAAGCGGAGGACGGCGAACTGCTGCTCGAAAGAGAGATCTCGGCTGAAGGAAAATCGCGCGCCTTCGCCGGCAGCCGCCCGATCACCGCGGCGCTTCTGAAGGACCTCGCGCCCTACCTGGGCGACATACACGGCCAGCACGATCAGCAGATGCTGTTTTCCTCCGCCGCCCAACTGGACATGCTGGACGCCTTCGCAGGCACGGCCGGCGCGGTCGCCAAAACCGGAGAGCTATACGGGCGCTGGCGCGGCGTGACGCGCGAAATCGAGGAACTCGACCGCACCGAACAGGAGAAATTGCGGCTCCTTGACGTCTGGAATTTCCAGCGCAAGGAAATCGAAGCGGCCGCTCCAAAGCCCGGCGAGGATGCCGCGCTCGAACAGGAGCGGCGCGTCTTGCAGAATTCGGCGCGCCTGGAGGAGGCCGCGAACGGCGCGTGGGAAGCGTTGTACGATTCGCCCGAGTCCGCTGTGGTGAAACTGCGAACGGCAATGCGGAAGCTCGAGGAACTGTGCCGCATCGACCCGCGGTTGGACTCCGTGCGCGAAAATCTCGCCCCTGCCGCAATAGCGGTGGACGAGGCATCCTACGCCGTGCGCGATTATCTTTCGCACGTCGAGGCCAATCCCGCCCGGCTCGAGGAAATCGAGAACCGCCTTGCCGCACTCGACCGGCTGAAACGCAAGTATGGCGCAACCGCGGAAGACATCCTCGCCTTCCTTGATGATGTCCGCGCGAAGATTGCGGCTGTTGAAACCGCGACCGAACGGAGAGCCGAACTCGAGCGGCGGCGTATGGAACTGGCCGGAGCGTACGAGGCTGCGGCGGAGTCCCTTTCGGCCGGCAGAAAAGAGGCGGCGCGCAGACTCGAAAAGCGCGTGGAGGCCGAACTCGCAACGCTCGCGATGGAGCGCACGCGGTTTCAGGTGTTGATCGAACCGGCTGCGTGGTCCGCCAGCGGCGCCGACCAGGTGCGTTTCCTGGTCTCCCCGAATCTCGGCGAAGAGCCGCGCCCGCTTGAGAAGGTTGCATCCGGCGGTGAGATTTCGCGCCTTGCGCTTGCCCTGAAGACGTGCATCACCGGGCCTGAGCCCGACCGGCCGAAGAGCGCGCCGCGAACGCTGGTGTTCGATGAGGTGGACGCCGGCATCGGCGGCCGCGCGGCCGAAACCGTGGGCCGGCGGTTGAAACAGCTTTCCGCCTCCTGCCAGGTGCTCTGCGTCACGCACCAGCCGCAGATCGCGGGGTTCGGCGATCACCACTTCTCGGTCGAGAAACAGGAATCGAACGGCCGCACGGTCGCCGTGATCGAGGAACTGACCGGCGAAGCGCGCACACGAGAGATCGGGCGCATGCTCTCGGGCGAGCGGCTCACGCGCGAAGCGCTGAAGCACGCCGAGCAATTGCTCAAAATCGGCGCGGAAGATTGAGTCCTGCGCAAAGCCGCCCACTCAGGGTATATTGGAGAAAGGCCAACCAAGACCCGGTGAGGTGCGAGAGTGGTTGAATCGGGCGGTCTCGAAAACCGTTGACGGGGTGACTCGTCCGTGGGTTCGAATCCCACCCTCACCGCCAGCTTTCCTTTCAATAACTTAGAGCGAAACAGTCCTTGGTTTTGGGCAATTTTGGGCAATGATCGATCCAACGTTGGTACATGGATGGCGACGGACCGGACTCCATGCCACCAGGGGGCTGGTATGCCTTCAGGGTTGCCATGGCGAAGGACGAGAACTGACGGGCTGAGCACCGGGTCGCAGAGCACGGTGCCCCGGTCATCTTAACTGGCAACGGAAACTACCGACGTGACCGACAAACCCGAACCCTTCACACCGGAGTGGATCGAAAGGCGTCTGGAGGAAATGGAGGCAGAGCGCCTGTCAGGCAAGTTTCCCGAAGACCGCGATGCAATTCTCAACCGACTTGGTTACGGCAACTACAAATCCTCCTATCTCGCCAGTCCTTTGTGGCACAAGATCCGACGCCGAATCCTCAAGCGTGATGGTCATACTTGCGTCCGATGTCGGGAGAGGGCCAAAGAGGTTCACCATTTGGCATACACGGAAGCCGTATTGAAGGGGGACGATGATTCGCTGTTGAAATCGCTCTGCGCCGCGTGCCACGACAGGGTTGAATCCGAACGTACCGATGCGGAGAAGCGCAGAGTACTGGAGGATCGTGAAGGTGCACGACAGGAGAAGATTGCTGCGGAACAAGCCCTGCTTCGTCGTCAAGCGGCTGCGGAGCGGGCGCGGGCTGCGGCTGGGGGCCGGTGTGAATGGTGCAAAGGCGATACCGAACATAGGCGGTGGCCAAATGATGGCAGGATCTATTCCATTCCTGCCGCCAATGGCGAACGTGTGAACGTCTGGTTGTGCTCGGGGTGCCGCCACACACTGGAGCACGACAGAGCGGGCCGTCCGCGAACCGATGAAGAAAAGCTGCGCTTGCTAGGAACCAAACCCAACATCCGCTATGCGCGCCCTGAGGCCCGGCCAGGGTTCACATTCACGAAGGTCTTTCGGCGGCTCAATGCCATGCAGCGTGAAGGCATCATGAACGAACACGAGTGGAATGCCGCACGCATCCAGCATCCCGACCTTGAGACTACGCAGCCAGAACGTTTTGCTAAATTGAAGGCGCGTTACGAATCGACGAAGCGCAATGGACGTGACCGCCGCAAACGGCTGAACGACGAAGAATAGCGCCCAGCCGGATTTGGGCAATTTTGGGTAATGCGCAGCGGGACGCGTGGCAAATATGGCGTTGTGGGCAACGAATTATCTATAGCGTGCAGACCTGTCAAGCCCTTTTTGCTTTCGAATCCCCCCACCGCCATACTACGAGTGGCACAGGCCTACTCGACCACCGCCTGCGCAACCGCGTTGTCGAAATCGTATTGGAGCGACCGCCCGGGCGTCTGCACGAACAGTACGGTCACCATCTGCTCCTTCCGGTTCACCCACCAATACGTGCCGAAGGCTCCGTCCCAGCCGTAGCTTCCATCGGGCTTCCGCAGTCTCGCCTCGACGGCGTTCACCGTAACCTCACCGCCCAGTCCGAACCCGACGCCTTTCGGCGGACGCCCGATCTGGCCGTTAAACAGATCGCCTACGTTGTTGCTCGTCATCAACTGCACGGTCCACGGGCTCAGGATGCGCTTTCCATTCAGCTCTCCGCCGTTCGACAGCATCTGCGCGAAGCGGAAATAATCCTCGGCGGTTGACGTCAGGCCGGCCGCTCCGGAGAAGTACGCGGCGGTCCCGAATCTCATTGGCCGGTCCGGCTTCTCCAGGCCGTTCGCCGTCTTTCGGTAGATCGTAACCCTGCGCGCCTCGTCCTTTTCGGGCACATTGAAGTTCGTATCCTTCATCCCGAGCGGATCGAACAGCCGCTGCTTCAGGAACTGGTCGAAGGTCATCCCTGAGACGATCTCGACGATGCGGCCGAGCGTGTCGATGCCCCCCAGTCCGCTGTACCTCCACTGCGTTCCAGGCTGGAAATCGAGCGCCAGCGAGCCGAGGCGCGGAACGAAGTCCGCAAGCCTGTCGGTGGGCTTCCTCGATTGCATCAGCTTCTGGAAATCGGCATTCGTGATGCCGCCGCTGGCCAGGCCTGAGGTATGCGTCAGCAAATCAATGATTGTGACGTCGTGGTTAGCCGGGACCGTATAATACCGGGAGCCTCCTTCCGGCGGCTGGTCCGTCATCGGCGCCTGGGTACGCGAAAACTCGACCGCCACCTTCGAGTTCTTGAACTCCGGAATAAACTTGCCCACCGGGTCGGTGAGCTTCAGCTTGCCCTCTTCCATCAGGATGAGGACCGCCGCCGCCGTAACGGGTTTGCTCGAAGACGCGAGGCGGAACAGGGCGTCCTTGGTCATCGGCTTTTTCGACTCGATGTCCATCAATCCATGCGCCTCGAAATGCACCACCTTGCCCCGTCGCGCCACCATCGTGACCGCGCCGGAAATGTCCTGCGCCTCCACGTGACGCATGATCATCTCATGGATTCTTTGCAGCCTCTCCGCCGAAAACCCCACCGTCTCGGGCTTGGCAGTCTCGATCGGCGCCGCCGTCAACGGCAACAACAGGAAGGACAGAACCGCCACTGAACGGAAAATCATATGCGACCGATCCTATCGCGCTACACAGTTCAGCGCAACCGAGGTAATATCTCTTGAAGCTGAACGGAACGCAAAGAGGAGGGTGACATGAAACTGTATCTCTACTTGCTCACGATGTTTCTAGGAGTAATCCTCGCGGTTCACCTCGCCATGAACGGGAAGGTCGGCAGCGTGCTCAACAACGCGCGGGTCGGCAATGCGCTGTTCTGGTGCATCGGCGCGCTCGGCGCGGTCGCCATCGGGCTCACCGGATGGCGCAGCGGGGCGCTGGCACCGCTCAAAGACGTCCATCCGGCGCTCTACACCGCCGGCGTTCTCGGCGCCACGCTGGTGTTCGCCATCGCCTGGCTCATCCCCCAGGTCGGGGCGGGGCCGGTCATGATCACTCTGCTCGCCGGCCAGGTGCTCGGCGGCCTCATCATGTCCCACTTCGGCTGGCTCGGCTCGCCCGTTCAGCCGATCACGTTGGCCAAACTCCTCGGCGTCCTCGTGATGGTCGGGGGCGTCGCAATCGCCACTTATTCCAAGTGAGGAATTCTATGTCAGATCTCTTTCCCGGTTTTGCGTGGCCCTCCTGGAGGCCGCCGCTTGAAACCTACAAACTCGATTACGGCATCGGCATCGTCGGTTACGCCGGCATCGTCCGCGCCCAGCAGCTCACCGCTTACCGGCTGGCGAACTACCGTGTGGTGGCCGCCGCCGACATCCGCGCCGACCGCCGCGAACTCGCCGCGCTCGACGGCATCCCGCACGTCTACGAGGACTACCGCGACCTCCTCAAGCGCGACGACGTAGACATCATCGACTGCGCCGTGGACCACTCGGACATGGCCGCCCGCGTGCAGATCCTGAAGGACGCTGCCAAAGCCGGCAAGGCCGTCATGATGCACAAGCCGATGGCCACCGATCTCGCCACCGCCGAAGAGATGGTGAAGATCGCCGAGGACGGCGGCATCCCCTACGCGGTGAACCAGAACCTGCGCTTCGATCCGGCAATCTACACCACGAAGCAGTTCCTCAGCCCGGACCGTTTCGGCAAGCCCGGCTTCATACAGTTCTCGAACATCTCGATCGAGGGGCCGAAGTTCGCCTTCGGGCCGTGCGGGGTGGTGATGGCGTGGCAGATCCACGCGATCGATTCGATCCGCTGGCTCTCGGGTGGCGACCCGGTGTCGGTCTACTGCACGAACCAGAACAACGCGTCGATGTATCAGATCGCGTTTTCGAGCGGAGCGGTCTGCAACTACTTCGAGTACCACAACGAGGACAACTTCCGGAACGAGACGCCGTTCCGGGTGTGGGCGGAGCGGGGCGCGGTACGGGCCAACCACCGCTGGAACCCGACCTCACGCTGGGAGAAGGATCTCGTCGAAGTGCGCGCGTACGACTGGCCGAAAGAGATCGGCTGGCTGACTTACAACCTTCCGGACGATTTGACTTACCGCGACGTGTTCATAGCGCCGAAGTACGACGAGTGCGGCTCGATCGCCGGGTTCATCGGAAGCATGGGCGAGTTCATGCAATCGCTGAACGAGAAGCGCCCGGCACTGACGAATGGACGAGACAATCTGCTGTCGCTCCGGATGTACTTTGCCGGACAGCTTTCGGCCGAGAAGAAGCGGCCCGTAGACCCGCGGAGTATGGAGGTTCTGTGAAAGAATCCGGGGACACTCCGGGCTGGCTACGACGCATCCATCGCATACAGAAGATCGCAGGCGTGTCCCCAGGATTCTTTCACCCTTTCACCCTTTCACCTTCTTCACTTCCTCGGTCAGCGCCGGCACCACTTCGAACAGGTCGCCGACAATGCCGTAATCGGCGACCTCAAAAATCGGCGCCTCGGGGTCCTTATTGATCGCCACGATGGTCTTCGAGCCCTTCATCCCCACAAGGTGCTGAATCGCCCCGGAGATGCCCACCGCGACGTAGACCTTCGGTGAAACGGTCTGCCCCGAACTCCCGACCTGCCGCACCCCCGGCAGCCAGCCGTTGTCGCACACCGGGCGCGTTGCGGCAATCTCCGCGCCGAGTGCGCCCGCGAGCTGCTCCACCATTGGGATGTTGTCTTTGTCCTTGATGCCCCGGCCCACCGCGACGATCAGCTCCGCGGCGGTCAGGTCCACCGCGCCGGCAGCTTCACGGAACGGCGCTTCCGGCTTCTGGCGGATGGCCCCAACATCCAGGTTCGGCTTGAAGCACTCCATCTTTGCCGTCCCTGCCTCCACCTGTTCCGCGCGGAACGCGCCGGCCTGGATCGAAATGAAATACGGCGCCGGGCCGCCCGGCTTCACGTCTCCCTGAAGCTTACCCTGGAAGAGCTGCCGGACGAAGATTGGGCCGTTCTCATTCTTAATGCCGATCGCGTCGCTGATCAGCGCCTGGTCGAACCGTGTGGCGAGCTTCGGTGCGAAGTCGCGCACCTGGTAAGTGTGCGGGAACAGTACGTACGAAGGCTGCACCTTCCGGATCAGTTGCTCGATCGCGGCCGTGTAGCCGTCCGCCGTGTATTCGGCCAGCAGCGCATGCTCCACCGCGTACACCGTGTCGAGCTTTTTCGAGGCGAGCTCTTTAGCCAGCGCGTCCACATTTCCGCCGGGGATTGCCGCAATCGCCATCTGTCCGAGCTGGGCTGCAAGCTGCTGGCCCGCCGCCAGGGTCTCAAACGACATGCGGTTCCACGCCCCGCCGCGCTGCTCCATAATCACCAGAACAGTCCCGCTCATATGGCCCTCACCTCGAATTTGAGTTTTTCGACCAGCTTCGCCGCCGCTTCCTTCGCGCTGCCGCCGAGCACCTGCGTCTGCTTCGTCTTCTGCGGCAGATACACCCGCTCGATAGTCGCGGCCGGCGGAGGCGTCACACCCAGCCCCGCCGTAGTCAGCTTCTTCACTTCTTTCGTCTTCGCCTTCTTGATCCCCATCAGCGTTGCGTAGCGAAGTTTGCTGATGCCGGATTGTATGGTGAGCACCGCGGGCAGCGGCATCTCGATGTTCTGGAACCACCCGCTCTCCAGTTCGCGCTTCACTCGAACCTTGCCGTTCACCGGCTCTACGGCCATGATGATGGTGGCGTGCGGCATGCCAAGCGTTTCGGCCAGCACGACGCCGGCCTGACCGTAGCCGAGGTCGTCCGATTGAAGACCGGTCAATACCAGGTCCGGCTTCTCCGGCTGGATCGCTTTGGCCAGAAGCCGTGCGAGGCCGAGTGTGCCCCACGTCGTCACTTGATCGTCTTCGATGTGCAGCGCGCGATCCGCGCCCTTTGCCAGGGCCTCGCGGATGGTCTGTGTCACGCGCGACGGCCCGGCGCACAGTGCAACCACTTCCCCGCCCTGCTTCTCTTTCAACTGCAAGGCGGCCTCGAGCGCATACGCGTCCGGCTCATTGATCTCGAAACTGAGATCGCCCTCCTCGATCCAGCGCCCGCCGGAACCGATGCGGAGCTGCGAGTCTCGGGCTGGAACTTGCTTGATGCAGACTATGATTTTCATCGCTATCCGCCCACTCCATGTGATCTATTTAGACAACATAACGCTCGGCCTGAAGCAGCCTGGCAGCAATACCGCGCCGCAGCGCGATCTCATTCACCGGCTCGGCTTTCGCGAAACGCTTGAGAACCGCCAGATTCGTGCGAAGCGCGTCTCCCTCCGAACAGGCCGCCAGAATCGCGCGCGCCGCGGTCTCGATCGTCCCCAGAGCCTCGCGCAGGAACACCGCCGACATATCGCGCGCCACCTCGCCTTTGCCGTGCGCCGCCATCTTACGGGCTCGAAGCAGAGCGGATTCCATGGCAAACACGTTCATGCAAATGTCCGTGATGTTCGCCACGATCTCCTGTTGCTCCTCGAGGCCGTTGAGATACTTCAAGTATGCAACGCCGAGGACAAACAGTGCGATCTTCCTGGCGTTCGCCAGCAGCTTACTCTCCTCATCGCCGGAACCGGCGGATAGCTGCGGGCCGCCCAGCACCTCGGCCTGAAGTTTCTTCACCGCCTCGACGAGCGGAAGCGCTCCCTTCTGTGCGCGCTTCAACAGCATGCCTGTTGCAAGCAGCCGGTTGATCTCGTTCGTCCCCTCGAAGATCCTGTTGATGCGGGCATCGCGGTATGCGCGCTCCACGGCGTAGTCCTGGTGGTAGCCGTAGCCGCCGTGGATCTGCACGCCCTCGTCCGCCACGTACCCCAGCGTCTCGGAGCAGAACAGCTTCGCGTACGAGCACTCCGTGGCAAACTCCTCCGCCGCCTTCAGCATCACCTTGTTGGCATCCGGCTGGTCCCAGTCGAGACCGGTCAGTTGCTCCTCGATCAGCCCAACCACGCGATAGGCCAGGCTCTCGGCCGCGTATGTCCGAATCGCCATCTCGGCCAGTTTGTGCTGGATCATCCCATAGGATGCGATCGGCTTCCCGAACGTGTGGCGTTCTTTCGCGTACTTGAGCGAAAGCCGGATGACCTCTTTCGCCCCACCAACCGTGATCGGCCCCAGCTTCAGGCGGCCGAGGTTCAAAATGTTGAACGCGATGATGTGCCCGCGCCCGACCTCGCCCAGAACATTCTCCACCGGGACTTTGACGTTATCGAGATACACGGCCGTCGTCGAGCTGCCCTTGATGCCCATCTTCTTTTCTTCGGCGCCCGGCTGCACTCCCGCCCAAGCCCGCTCGACGAGGAATGCCGTGAACTTCTCGCCTCCCACCTTCGCGAACACCGTGTAGAAATCCGCATCGGCCCCGTTGGTGATCCACATTTTCTGGCCGTTGAGGATGTAATACTTGCCATCCTCGCTGAGGTCCGCGCGCGTCCGTGCCGCGAGCGCGTCCGATCCGGCCTGCGCCTCGGTCAGGCAGTACGCCGCAACCAGTTCGGCCGTCGCCAATCTCGGAAGATAGCGCTGCTTCTGCTCTTCGGTGCCGAACAGCAGCACGGGAAGCGTGCCGATGCCCACCTGCGCCGCGTGCCAGGTTGCGTAAGAACCGTCACGGCCGAACTGCTCCCCGATGATCATCATCGACGCCAGGTCCATCTCCATCCCGCCGTATTTCTCCGGCACCTCGGCGCCCGTCAGTCCGAGTTGCCCGGATTTCCGCAGTAGCGAAACCGCCACGCCGGGCTCGTGCTTCTGGATGGCCTCAATATTCGGCGCCACCTCGTTGGTCCAGAACTCCTCCGTAGTCCGCGCGATGGCGCGGTGCTCTTCGGTGAAGTCCTCTGGGGTGAATACCTCTTCCGGAGAGGAGCTCTCGATGAGAAAGTGGCCTCCCCTGTGTTTTCGTTGCGCGACGGTAGAAGTAGCCATAAGTCCCTCTTAGTAAGTGCAAATAGAGTAGGGGGCCGGGGGTG
>JAEZIJ010000248.1 GCA_023436715.1 Acidobacteriota bacterium | reverse complement strand
CGCCAAAAAATGCCGCGTTCGGAAGCTCACCCAGGCGTTGCGCAAATTGGGGTATACCGTCGCGCTCACCCCGATCAGCCCCGAGCCCGTCCCACAGAGCTAACGGTGATTTTCAACGGAGCGGTCTTGTCTACTTTGCTTTGCCCCTCTTCTCCACGACGCTCACCGCAAGGTAGTTGATGATCTTGGCTTCGTCACGCGCCACTTCGTAATACGCGTTCCGCAGCAACTGATCCTTGCGGCCCAGAAGGCCTTCCCGGATGGTCTGCTGCACGCGCGGATCGTTCAGGTCGCGCTGCCCGGCCGGCTCCTTCGAGAGCACCTTCAGGATGCGATAAACCCCGGGACTGGGGATAATCGGCGAAATCTGCCCTGGCTGCAGAGAGGAGATGAGCTGGCGAACCTGCGGGCTCGACTTCTCGAAAGCCGACATCGGCAGGAACCCGAGGTCGCCCCCGTTGGGCGTGGTTTCGGGGTCCTCGGAGTAGCTCTCGGCCAGCATTGAGAAATCGTCTCCCTGGCGAAGCCGGGCTTCGAGCATCTGGATTTTGCCCCTCGCCTGCTCATCGTTCTGGGCTTTGTCGTTCTTCAGGTTGCGCACGTTCCCATCGGGCCCCGCGCTTACCAGAATCTGGGCAAGATGAACCGTCGGCTCCGCCCGGTTGAAGCTGGCCTTGTTGGCGGCGAAGAAGTCCGAAATATCTTTATCCGTGATGTTGATCTTCGAGGTGATCTCGCGGTTGATGAGCTTCTGAACGCTCAACTCGCGCCGGAGTTGCGCCTTGAGATCGGCGGCGGTCATCTTGCGGGCATCGAGCTGCTTCTGGAACTCTTCCTGGGTATATGGGGCCTTCAGTTCGTTGAACTTGGCGTCCACTTCGGAATCGGTCGCCATGAGCCCGAGTTTCTCGGCCCGCTGGAGCATGATCTCGCTTTCTATCAGCGTGCGCAGAACTTCCAGTTTCTGCATGACCATCAGGTCGTCGCTGGCCCGTTCGGTCGGGCTGTTGAACTGCGCCTGATAAATGCGATCGACCTGATCGTAGGTGATCGGCCGGTTGTTCACCGTCGCGGCTACGTTGGCCGGAGGAGTCTTCTGGCACCCCGCCAGCGCGAGCACAACGGGAAGCGCGTAAACGACTTTACGGAATTGCATAGACAGAAATCCATTCTAGCGAAGGGACTTGACCTTCAGGTTGCGGAATTCGATCCGGTAGCCCTCGGCCTCCAGACCGATGTAGCCTTTCGGATTCCCGCATTGGGTGTATTCGTTCATTACGACGCCATTCACGGTCAGCGTGATCTTCTGCCCCTCGCAGCGGATGCCAAACGCGTTCCACTCGCCGGCCGGTTTCACGTGGTTCTCCTTAATCTCCTGCCGAAGGTTGAACCTTTGGGGCACGCCGCTCACGGGCGTCATCCCGAACAGGAATCCGCCGCTGGCGTCTCCGGTCTGGGCCTGGTGCCAGACGACCCCTTTCTCATCGTTCCGCACGAAGACGCCGCTGTTGTAACCCTTGCCGCCCTCGATAACCGGGAAACGCCATTCAACGTGCAGGATGAAATCTGCAAGTTCGCGGTCCCATCGCAGCATTTCATGACCCTTGTCGCCTTCGCAGATCAGCAGTTTGCGGGCTTTGTCCACTTTCCATTGGCTCTCGGGGTTTAGCGGCTTGTCGGGCGGTATGGCGATGCGGGTCCACCCCTTGAAGGAGGCATCCGGCACTATATTCTGCGCTCCCAGGAGCACAGGGATCAGGAGTACGAGGCTAAGACAGTGTTTCACGCACTTTCTCCAGTTCATCGGCTTCGCCGAATTTCGATGCTTTCAATGACGGGTCGATTCCCCGCAGCAGTCCGCTGAGGACGGCGCCCGGGCCCACTTCCAGGAAACGGGAGCATCCGCTTGCCGCGAGCAGGCGGATCGATTCGGTCCAGCGGACAGGACTTGTAACCTGCTCGATCAGCCCCTGGCGGGCATCGGCGCCCGAACGGATCTCGCGCCCATGCGCATTATTCACCAACGGGCAGCAAAGATCCGAGAAATGGGTCTGGTTGAGATCGACCGCCAGCCGTTCCTGCGCGGGCCGCATCAGCGGGCAATGGAAAGGAGCGCTAACGGGCAACAGCACTGCGCGGCGGGCGCCGGCGGCCTTGGCCAGCTCGATGGCGCGCCCGACGGCGGCGGCGTTTCCGGCTATCACGACCTGGTCCGGCGAGTTCAGGTTGGCGGCCGTAACCACCTCTCCCTGCGCAGCTTCCGCCAGCAGCCCATCCAGCTTTCCGTCCGGGAGCCTGAGGAGAGCGGCCATTGCGCCCTGGCCCGGCGGCACGGCTTGCTGCATGTATTGGCCGCGCTTGCGGACAAGTTGCACGGCGTCGGAAAACCGCAAGCTGCCGGCTGCGACCAGCGCCGAGTATTCGCCCAGGCTGTGTCCTGCCACATAGTCCGGCTGATAGCCGTTCTCACGCAGCACCGTGTAGGCCGCCACCGAGACCGTCAGGATGGCGGGCTGTGTATTTTCCGTAAGTTTCAGGGCTTCTTCCGGCCCGTCAAAGCACAGGCTGGAGAGGGAAAACCCGAGCGCTCGATCGGCTTCTTCGAAAATCGCCCGGGCGGAAGGGAACGACTGGGCCAGGCTCTTGCCCATGCCGGCGAACTGCGAGCCTTGCCCCGGGAACAGGAATGCGGTCTTCATAAGAACATTCATTGTACGATGGAGGGTAACTTTGAAGCCGAGTTCCACGCCCTGATAAGAAGCCCGCTTTGCGTGGGCGGGCAGGAGTCTTCCTTTGCGCCTTTCTGAGATTTGCGTCCAGCGGCCCGTTTTCGCCTTCATGCTGATCCTCTTCCTGACCGTGTTGGGGATTTTCAGCTTCATGCAGCTCGGTGTGGATCTGTTCCCGCGGAGCGACCCGGCTACGGTTTATGTGCGGGTGTCGCTGCCCGGCGCGAGCCCCGAGGAGGTCAACTCTCAGGTGGTCATGCCGCTTGAGGAAGCTATCGCCTCCGTGAGCGGCATCGACGAACTCCGCGCCGTGGTCAGCGAGGGCACGGCCAGCATCATTGTGACATTCGTGCTGGAGCGGGACATCGGCGAAGCGTCCGAAGACGTGCGTGAGAAGGTGGCGGGCGCGATGCGGCAACTCCCGCCGAACGTGCTGCCTCCAGTGGTGCAGAAGGCCGACCCCGACAGCGACTCGATCATTACGATCGCGGTGAGCGGAGCGCGGCCGGTACGCGAATTGACCGAGATTGCCGACAAACAGATCCGGCGCGCGCTGGAGACTGTCGACGGCGTGGCCGCGGTGGACATTATCGGCGGACGGACGCGCCAGGTCAACGTCTTTCTCGACGTGGACAAGCTGAGCGGCTACAACATGACGGCGCAGGACGTCGAGCGTGCGCTGCGAGCGGAAAACGTCGAGGCGCCCGGCGGGCGGATTGTGCGCGGAGCTACGGAGGTCGGGGTACGCACGCTCGGGCGTGTGGAGGACATCGGGCAGTTCAACGACATCATTGTCAGGAACGTCGGCGGCGCTCCCATCCGCATTCGCGACGTCGGACACGCCGAAGATGGCATGACCGAGAAGCGCACCTTTGCGTATTTCAACAACACGCCCGGAGTCATCCTCGAGGTTCGCCGGCAGACCGGCACGAACACAGTCCGGGTCGTCGAGGGCATCCAGAAGCGGCTCGTGCCGCTACAGAATGAACTTCCGTCCGGCGTAAAGCTTGACGTCGTGAAAGAACAGGCGCGCTTCATTAAAGCCTCGGTCAAAGCCCTCGAGGAACACCTGATTCTCGGCAGCCTTCTTGCCTCGCTGATCGTGTGGCTGTTCATTCGCGATCTCCGCACTGTGCTGATCAGTTCCGTCGCCATTCCCACGTCGATCATCACCACGTTCACGCTCATGCGCGCCATGGACTTCACCTTGAATTCCATGACGCTGCTGGGACTGACGCTCGCCGTGGGCATTGTCATCGACGACGCCATCATCGTCCTCGAGAATATCTACCGCTACATCGAGGAAAAGGACGTGCCGCCCATGGAGGCCGCCGTTCGCGCCACGAAGGAAATCGCGCTGGCGGTAATGGCGACCACGATTTCGCTGGTAATCATTTTCGTGCCGATTGCGTTCATGACGGGTTACGCCCGGCGCTATCTGAACCAGTTCGGGTGGACGATGGCGTTCTCGATCATGGTTTCGATGCTGGTGGCGTTCACGTTGACGCCTACGCTGAGCGCCCGCATCCTGAAGAAGCGGACCGGCGCGGGCGGGGGGCACGCCCACGGCGCGCACAAAGGCGGTCTGATGGACCGTGTGTACGTCGGCGTCCTCGATTGGTCCTTGCGGCACCGGTGGGTGATCGTAAGCATCGCGATCGCAACTTTCCTTTCGACGTTTGTCGTGTATCGCTACATCGGACGCGACTGGATGCCGCAGGAAGACCAGAACGAGCTCATGGCGGGGATTGAGTTGCCGGAAGGCACGTCGATCGAGGAAACCGAGCGCGTGACGATGGAAATTGCGCGCAGAATACAGAAGATCGACGGGGTGACCGCGGTAATCCCGGCGACTCAAGGCTTCGCCGGGCGCGTCACCATGGCCAGCATCGGCATCCTGCTCAGGCCGGAAGACGAGCGCGCCCCGATTCTGGCGATGGGCGCGAAGGTGCGTGAGGCGATGCGGCCTTTTGCATACGCGCGCCCGCGTGTTTCCTTCCCCAACACTCTGGGAGGCCGCGACACTTTCTCTCCGATCCGCGCGCAGTTGCTCGGGCCGGAACTCGGGCCGCTGGTCGACATCGCCAAGCAGGCCAACCGGGAAATGGTGAACGTCCCGTCGGTCAGCGACGTCAAGGTGAACCTGAACCTCAGCAACCCTGAATTGCAGGTTCACATCGACCGGACGAAGGCTTCCGATCTCGGCGTTCGCGTCTCAGACATTGCGGGCGCGGTCCGCCTGCTGATGTCGGGTGAAGACGAGGTTTCCACGTACAAGGAAGGCTCGGAGCAGTATCCCGTCACGGTGAGGCTCTTGCCGGGGCAGCGGGATAATCCGGAGATACTCAGCCGTATCCTGGTGCCTTCGGCTAAACTCGGCCTCATCCGGCTTGATTCGGTCGCGCAACTCGAGCGCGGGCTCGGCCCGAGCCGCATTGACCGCTTCTCCCGGCAGTTCGCCGTTGGCATCATGGGCAACGTCGCCCCGGGACACTCGCTGGCCGAAGCGGCCGAGGACACCACCGCTACCATCGGCAAGATCGGGTTGCCGGCGGGCTACAGCATGTTCTTCTCGGGTCAGGTGAAGGTGCTCGAGGAAACCACCGCCAACATGATCCTGGCGTTCGCTTTGGCTTCCATATTCATGTACATGGTGCTTGCGGCCCAGTTCGAGAGCCTGATTCACCCGTTCATTATTCTGCTCACGCTGCCGCTCTCGATCCCGTTCGCGCTCGTTTCGCTCATCGCCACCGGGCGGAGCCTGAACCTGTTCAGCGCGTTGGGGGTTCTGCTGTTGCTCGGTATCGTGAAGAAAAACGGCATTCTACAGATCGACTACATGAACCGACTGAGGGACCAGGGCCTGCCGCTTCATGAAGCCATTCTGGAGGCCAACCGGGTTCGGTTGCGGCCCATTCTGATGACTACGTTCTCGATCGTGGCCGGGCTGATTCCGACCGCCGTCGGCATGGGCGCCGGGGCATCGCAGCGGTCGGCCATCGCGGTGACGATCATCGGAGGGCAGACGCTCTGCCTGCTGCTGACGCTGCTCGTGGTGCCCGTAAGTTACTCACTGATCGAGACCGCGAAGGCCCGGTTCGCCCGCCGGCCGGCGACGGCGCCGGCAATCGCGACCGGAGACTAAACGGGCTGTGGCACAGGCCTCCTGGCCTGTGCCCGCAAAACTTGCAAACCTTTACAAAAAAACCTGACAACCGAACGGTCCCCCCCAGCGTCCATTCGATTGACGAGGGGAGGACACCATGAGCCAGACCACGAAGGCTCCGTCACAAAAGGAATTGAAAGGCTGGGCATACTGCCCCATCTGCACGCACACGGTGGAGGCACAGGTTTTAGCTTTCGGCAGGAGACTGGTTGTCAAGCCCGGGCAGAAATGCCCGCGTTGTACTTCGTCGCTTGAAGCTGCGTCCGTTGTACGATATGACGTTGCAGCATGAGGGCCACGGTTTGCCGCGCGGTGTGCCCTCATGCGGATAGCCGCGCGGCCAGCGTCTTGCGTCGCCGTTTGAAATTGTGCTGTAGTTAGATCTGAGGTCACTATGCGGAGGAAAAGGATCGCGCCTTCCGAACCTGTAGTTCCCAGCGAGATCCTCGATAAAGCGAAACGCGCCGCCCACCCCGACAAACTGCCGCGGATGGCAAAGTGCGAAGTGTGCGGAGCCGATTGCCCGCCCAGTTCCCCGGAGCAGCTCTGCTGGGTGTGCAGGCGCCTCAAGATCAGCGCCTGGTACGAGGCCGAACAGCAATTGCCGGCTCAGGAATGATCGAACACCGGCAGTTGCCGGGTTCCCTCTCCTGACTCAAAGACGTAGGCGGCTGCGGCAACATCCTCCACGCCCAACCCAAGTGATTTGAACAGGGTGACGCTCTGCTCCGATGGGCGCCGGGTAACGTCCTTTAGTTCGCGCACTTGTTGCCACCCCTCCGGGTCCAGGCCCATCACCAGGTCACCCGCCTCCAGGCGAGCCTGTTCGATCGAGTCCACCACAATCATGTCCGCACGGCGAACGAGTTCGGCCGGCACTTCCCGCCGGTTTGGCTGGTTCGATCCGATGGCATTGACGTGCGCGCCGGGACTGACCCATTCGGAATCGAGAACCGGATCGCGTGCATTCGTGGCAGCGACGATAATGTCCGCGCCCCGCACCGCGGCCTCCGCCGAATCGGGCGCCCGGACGGGTAAGCCGAAGTCGCGGGCGCACTCGTCGCTGAACTTCTGCCTCTTTTCCGCACTGCGGCTCCAGACGCGGACTTCGCGCACCCGGCGCACATTCAGAACCGCTTCAACCTGCGTACGCGCCTGAAAACCCGTTCCGATCACCGCGAGGGTGGCAGCGTCCGGGCGCGCCAGCAGGTCCGTTGCGTACCCTGTGGCGGCGCCGGTGCGGATCTGGCCGAGATAGTTCGCCTCGAGCAGCGCGAGTGGCCGGGCGTCCTCGGCCGAGTACAGCAGAAACAGGAAGTGCGCGCCGTACCGCCGGTTCGTGGAGTAGACCTTGGTGCCGAAGTACTTCCCGAAAGCGCCCGCCAGCGAGTGCAGCACGGAGCCCGTTGGCAGAATCAGACGCCTGCGCGTCTGATTCTGCGCGTGCCCGTCCGAGAGTTCGCGAAACACCTCGCGCATCTGCCCGATCGCAGCCGGCATCGGCAACAACCGGCGAACGTCAGCTTCAGTAAAAAAGAGCATTCAACCCCCGGAGATCTCAAACGATGGCCGGATTCGTCACGTCCGGGTCCACCTGGAGATCGTCAAAAGCAGCCTGGGCCTTCTTGCGATCGAACTTGCCGTCGCGCGCAAGCCGCGAGAGCGCCGCGGTCGCAATCGAGGTGGCATTCACTTCGAAGAACTCGCGGAGATGCTCGCGGTTTTCACTCCGGCCGAAGCCGTCCGTGCCGAGCGATTCAAGCCGCCCCGGCAGCCACGGCGCAACCTGATCGGCTACCGCTTTCATGTAATCGGTGGCGGCGACGACCGGGCCCTCGGCGCCTTCCAGCGCCTTGACGATGTATGGTTGGCGCGCCGGCTCGCTCGGGTGCAGCCTGTTCCAGCGCTCGACCGCAAGCGCGTCGCGGCGCAACTCGTTGTAACTGGTCACGCTCCACACATCCGCCGCTACCTGGTAGCGCTCGGCGAGGATCTGCTGCGCCTGGAGCGCTTCCCTGAGGATCGGGCCGCTCCCGAACAACTGCACCACCGCCTTGCCGTTTTCGGCGGCTTTGCAGCGGTAAATCCCCTTGAGGATGCCCTCGTGAACGCCCTCAGGCATCGGAGGCTGAGGATAGTTCTCGTTATACACCGTCACGTAGTAGAACATATCCTCGTTCTCCTGGTACATGCGCCGGAGGCCGTCCTGCACGATGACCGCTATTTCGTAGGCGTAAGCGGGGTCATAAGCCGCGCAGGCCGGCAGCACGCTCATCAGCAGGTGACTGTGTCCGTCCTGGTGTTGAAGACCTTCCCCCGCCAGTGTCGTGCGTCCCGCGGTGGCGCCCACCAGAAAACCTTTGCCCCTCGCGTCGTTGAACGCCCATATGAGGTCGCCCATGCGTTGCAGGCCGAACATCGAGTAGTAGATGAAGAACGGAAGCATCGGCAGGTTGTAGTTCGCATATGACGTTCCCGCCGCCGTGAAGGACGCCATTGAGCCCGGTTCCGTAATCCCTTCCTCCAGAATCTGGCCGTTCTTCGATTCCTTGTAGTACAGGAACATTTCCTGGTCTACCGGATGATAGAGCTGCCCCTGGCTCGCGTAAATCCCAATTTGGCGGAACAGCGACTCCATGCCGAAGGTTCGCGCCTCGTCCGGAATGATGGGAACCACATGCCTGCCCAGCTCCGGATGCCGGAGCAGCAGAGTGAGCACGCGGACAAACGCCATCGTCGTGGATACTTCCCGGCCCTGCGAACCCGAAAGAGTCTCGGTGAAATAATCGAGCGGCGGCGCAGGCAGAGCGGTCAGGCGCGGATTCCGGGCCGGCAGGTAGCCGCCGAGCTCCGCGCGGCGCTGGCGCATGTACTGCAACTCCGCAGAATCGTCCGGCGGGCGATAGAAGGAGATGGTGTGAATGCGATCGTCCGTGATGGGGATTTCAAAGCGGCGGCAGAAGTACTCCATCTCCTGCTCATTGAGTTTCTTCTGCTGGTGAGTGACGTTACGTCCTTCGCCTGCCTCGCCGAGCCCATAACCCTTGATTGTCTTCGCCAGGACTACGGTCGGCCCGCCAGTGTTTTCCACCGCGCGTTTGTATGCGTTGTAAACCTTCTCCGGATCGTGGCCGCCGCGCCGCAGTTTGGCGAGCTGTTCGTCGCTGAGATCGGCTACCAGTTCGAGGAGTTCGGGGTACTTACCGAAGAATTCCTTCCGGATGTAAGCGCCGCCTCGCGCGACGAGGGTTTGATAGTCTCCATCGAGGCACTCGTTCATCCGTTTGACGAGCAGGCCGGTTTTGTCCCGCGCGAGCAACGGATCCCAGTCGTCGCCCCAAATCACCTTGATTACATTCCAGCCGCAACCGGCGAACAGCGCCTCCAGTTCCTGGATCACCTTGCCATTGCCGCGGACCGGCCCATCCAGCCGTTGCAGGTTGCAGTTGACGACGAAGATGAGGTTGTCCAGCTTCTCGTTGTGGGCGAAGCGCAGCGGACCGGTGGATTCCGGCTCATCCATTTCGCCGTCTCCCAGAAACGCCCAGACCTTGCGCGGCGTCGCCTCGATCAGACCGCGGTTCTCGAGGTAGCGCATGAAACGGGCCTGGTAGATGGCGTTGGTCGGCCCGAGCCCCATCGAGACCGTCGGGAACTGCCAGAAGTGCGGCATCAACCACGGGTGAGGATATGAGGAAAGCCCCGGATGCTCCCGCAGTTCATGGCGGAAATTTTCCAAGTGTTTCTCGTTCAACCGGCCTTCCAGGTAGGCGCGCCCGTAAATTCCGGGAGAGGAGTGCCCCTGAAAGTAGATGAGATCGCCCGGCTGATCGCCGTACGACCCCCGGAAGAAGTGATGGAACCCGACCTCAAGCAGCGTTGCGATCGAGGCGTACGACGAGATGTGTCCACCGATTCCGGGATCGTATTTGTTCGCCCTCACCACCATGGCCATCGCGTTCCAGCGGATGAGGCTTTTCAGCCTTCGCTCGATTGCGCGGTCGCCCGGGTACGCGACTTGTTCTTCCACGGGAATAGTGTTTATGTAAGGCGTGTTGACGTGGTATCGAGGAGCAGCCCCCGCCACTCGCGCCCGGTCCGCAAGACGCCCGAGAAGATACGAAGCGCGGTCAGGACCGGCATCGTCCACGACCTGGTCCAGCGCCTGCAACCACTCCAGCGTCTCCTGAGGATCCAGATCCTCAGCAGAAGGTAGTTTGTTTCTCAGCATATTTTGGATGATCTTCTCTCAGAATAACCCTTAATCCGGGTGGAAGCGCGTCCTGCGAGGATCAGGCCACTCGCCGGCCGCAGAACGGACAGAAGGGCGCCTCGGGCGGCTGCATCAATGAATTGCCGCAGTGGCGGCAGTACCGGACACCGGACGCCTGGGCTTGCGGGTCCGCGTAGGAGCGCCGCCGCTCCCGGGCACGCGTGAGCGTGACCGCCAGCACGATCAGCGCGAACAGGAAGACTATTTCCGGTAACCCCAGCCATCGCATCATGCCTGTATCATACAACCGGATCGTGGATCGTAGATCGCGGAACGTGGAGAGGCAAGCGCCGGCTCCACGATCTTCTTCCCCATGATATTCTCGTGAACTCATGGACCGCAGACAATTCCTCCAGACCGGTGCGGCGGCCGCCGCTGTTCCGCCGCGGAATTCCCGAGCGGCACAGCCCCGCAAAGCGCTGATGAAAGCGGGCACGCAGCACAGTACTTCCGACGAGGTGCTCCGCGTGATGGCCGCCTTGGGGGTGAACCATGTTTGCAGCACACTGCCCTCCGCCCGGCTCGACGAGAACTGGTCGGTTGAGGGCTTGACCCGGCTGCGCGAACGGGTGGAGTCGCACGGCCTACGGCTGGAGATGGCGCCGCTTCCGATGAGTTCGGCCTACATCACGCGGTCGGAGAACCCGAACATCATGCTCGGGAAGAGCCCCGAGCGCGACCGCGAGATCGACGGCATCTGTCAGATGATCCGCAACGCCTCACGAGCGGGCATTCCCTCTCTGAAATACAACATGAGCATACTGGGAGTCGTCCGCACGGAGCCTACCCGCGGACGCGGCGGTTCGCAGTACAGCACGTTCGTTCACGGCAAAGCCAAACAGGATCCGCCGCTCACCGAAGCCGGCCGCGTCAGCGAAGAGGATGCGTGGAAGCGCATCACCTACTTTCTTAAGCGCGTCATCCCGGTTGCGGACGAGTATAAGGTCAAGATGGCCTGCCATCCGCACGACCCCGGCATGCCTCGCACGACAGGCTTCCGCGGCGTGCACCGGGTCCTCGGCAGCGTGGACGGCCTGAAGCGCTTCATCGACATCGTCCAGAGCGATTACCACGGACTGAACTTCTGCCAGGGTACTGTAACCGAGATGCTCGAAGATCCCAACCGCGAGATCGCCGATGTCATCCGGTACTTCGCCAGGCGCCGCAAGATCTTCAACGTACACTTTCGCAACATTCGAGGCAAATTCCTGGACTTCCAGGAAACATTTCCGGACGACGGTGACGTCAATATGATTCAGGTCATGCGGGTCTACAAAGAAGTAGGCTACGACGGCATGATCATGCCCGACCACGTGCCGCGCATCGAAGGCGACCAAGGCGGGCGGCAGGCTTTTGCCTTTTGTTTCGGCTACATACAGGCATTGATTCAGCTTGTCAGCCAGGAATCGTAGCAAAACGCAACACTTGTAAAAACGCTGAAAACTCCGGATCTGATATGCTCTCCTCGATGAACGCAAGTCCGACTCTTGTCCCGATGCGCTGGCCCGGCGAATGGCGCGATCCCTCACTACTGGATTTACTGAAAGGCACACCGGTTAATTGCCTTGTAGTGGAAGGGGGTGACGGCGCTCCGGCGCCGGCCGTTGTGGAAAAAGGCAAGCAGGCGGGCATCACATTCATCGAGGCGCAGAAGTCGTCCTCGATTGCCTGGGCGGAGCGTGCCAAAGCTCCCTGGAGCGGTCAGGAATCGGTCCTGGCGATTACGGACGGAGTGTGGCCCGGAATCCCGAGCCGGTCGCGGGAGGAAGCCGGGCCGACGGGCGCGGCGTGGATCGATTCCAACGGCTGGATGATTCAACTCGTGCGGGCGCGGGCGCGTGAGAAGAACGTCTGGATTGCAATCGACCCCCCGGCGAAATCGGACTTCCTGCGCGCGTCCGTGTACCAGCTTGCCGTGGCGGACGCACAGGCGCATGGGGCGAAGTGGGTGATTTCGCTCGACAAGCAGTTGCGCGAAGGTCTCGCCAAGGGCGCCGGCACGGCGATGGACGGCTGGAAGTCAATCGCGGCCGCGCTTAAGTTCTTCGATACGCACAAGGATTGGGCCACATACAAAGCCCAGGGCGCGCTCGGGGTGGTATCGGATTTCGATGGGCCGAACGAGTTCTTCTCCGGCGAAATTCTGAACTGTACTACGCGGCGCAGCCTTCCCTACCGGATCATCGAGAAATCGCGCGCGGTGGCCACTCCGTTCGCCGGCCTGAAAGCGGTGGTTTACGCCGACGAGCAGGCGCCGGACGCCGCCCTTGCGAAGAAGCTGGTGGCATTTGCGGCCGAGGGTGGCCTGCTGATGGTGCCCGCCAACTTCCCGGCTCCAAAAGGCACGCCGCTGGGGATCGACGTTTATCGGCGCAATGAGGTGCGGCGAGTGGGGAAAGGGCGCATTGCGGTGGCGAAGGAAGAGACGCAAGACCCCTACCTGGTGGCCGCCGATGTCCAACTGCTCATGAGCCACAGCAGCGATCTTCTCCGTTTCTTCAACACCGGCACGCTCAATTGCTACTACACCGCCTCGCCGGACGGAAAAAGATCGGTGCTGCAAATCGTCAACTACGCCATGCGCATGTTCGGCAGTCCGGTCTCCGTAGCTTTTACGAGACGTTTTCGCGCGGCGCGCATCTGGAAACTGGAGGACGGCACGTCCTCCCCGTTACAGCTGTTTCCGACCGAGGACGGGGGCGTGGAAGTGCATCTTCCGGCGTTCAACATCTACGCCGCGGTGGAACTGGAGAGCTAGAGGGCACGGAGAAACCACATGATGAGTCAGATTACCCGCAGGGAACTTCTCGCCGGCCTGGGCGCAACGCTGGTCGCAAAGCAGCCTGCCCGCGCCGCGGCGCCTGCCGCGCCTGTGTCGGTAGCCAAGTGCAAGACCTATGGCGCCGAATTGCTCCCTACACTCGAACGGATGTTCGATCAGCTCGGCGGCCTCGGAAAGCTGGTGAAGGGCAAGACCGTCGGGATCAAAATCAACCTTACCGGAAGCCCGAACTACCGCATGGGTTACCGGCCCGCTGAACTTGCACACTGGACGCATCCGCGCGTGACCGCGGCGGTTGCGCACCTGGCGGGCAAGGCGGGGGCCACCCGTATCCGCATTCTCGAGTGCCCCTGGGCCACAGCCGAACCGCTCGAAGAAGTCATGCTTCAGGCGAACTGGTCGCCTTCGATGTTCCTCAGCGCAGCGCCGCGCGTGGAATTCGAGAACACAAACTGGCTGGGCAGCGGAAAGAAGTACTCGCGCCTCAACGTGCCCAACGGCGGCCTCATGTTCAAGTCCTACGACCTGAACCACTCCTACGAAGACTGTGACGTGTTCGTTTCCATCGCCAAGATGAAAGAGCATGCCACCACCGGCGTGACGCTCGCGATGAAGAACTGCTTCGGCATCACGCCGTGCACGATCTACGGCGACGGGGCGAAGGGTAAGAGCGAGCCGACCGAGTTTCCGCAAGGAGGACGGAACGTATTCCACTCCGGAAAGTGGCAGCCCCCAGGGCACACGGAGATCGACCCGAAATCGCCGCGGGATGACGGGTATCGCGTTCCCCGCGTGGTGGCCGATCTGGTTGCCGCGCGGCCAATCCACCTGTCCGTCGTCGAAGGGATCGAGTCGATGGCGGGCGGTGAAGGTCCGTGGATCCGCGGGGTGAGCCCGAACAGCCCGGGATTGCTGGTGGCGGGGCTGAATCCCGTCTGCACCGATGCGGTCTCGATGGCGTTGATGGGATTCGATCCGATGGCCGACCGCGGCACGGCGCCGTTTGAGAAGTCCGATAACACGCTTCGCCTCGCCGAGGAACTCGGTGCCGGCACGCGCGACCTCAGCCGCATCGAGGTGGTCGGCACACCGATTCGAGAGGCGGTCTATCAGTTCAGGAAGAAGGCGTAGCAGGCTTGTTCCTGTAGGGGCACCTGCCTCCGTATCAGGGCATGGCTTCAGCCATGCCCTCTCTCGAAAATCTCTCTGCGGATTGGCTCAGGCTGCCCGAGGCTTGAAAGTGGTCGATCGGCCTGCGAGAATCTGAGCGTACCGGGTAGGCGCAGCCTCGCCCCTGGGTCAGCGGCCGGCAGGGGCTAAAGCCCGTGGCTTGGCAAGGGCTTACGGCACGGCTAAAGCCGTGCCCTGATACAAGGCCGGCGGCTGAGGACGGCTTCCTTCGAAGTCTACCAGCGAAGCTCGACGTCGTAGTCGTCCGCGCCGGGCCCGCTATCGGCGGCTTCAAACACCAGAGTCCAGCCGTTCGTTTTCGACGGGTACTCGACGACCCTCACATCGCCGCGGCCGCGCAGTTTCCTTAAAGTCAGGTTCGCTGTTTCAAGTTGGGGCAGGCCGCGCTCGAACTGCGCTCTTACTCCGGTGACCGACCCTCCTGCGATTGCGCTCGTGGCCGCAATGCGGCCGTGAACGGTGACGCGGACGGCGCCCTGGACCCGGCCCGACCAGTACATGCCCGCTCGCGGCGGCACTTCGAGCGGCTGGTTCTTGGCGGGCAGCCACGCCAGCTTGAACGAGTAATCGCTCGAGCCCGCGTGCGGATCGCGAATGAGCACACGCGCTGTGTACTGGTTCGACTCCGCCGGCTGCTCGATGAGCCGCAGGTCGCCCCGCCCGCTTCTGGCGGCAAGCGCCACGAAGGTTTCCCGCCCTGGAAGCGGTTTTGTGAAGCGGCATCGGCCTCCAGGCACGGGAACGCCGCCCGATGTCGCCGCCTCGCACGATTCGCCCCGGCAACTCACGACCACATCGCCCTCTGCACGTCCGGTCCAGGTGAGGGATTCGCGGCGACGGGCGGTGAGCACTTTCAATTCGGCTGAGGCGTCGATTTGAGCGTCCCAATAAAACGCCAGCGAGTACTGCACAGCGCCAGGTTGAGGATCTTCGATCCTTGCGACGAGTGAGTAGCTGTTGCCGGCCCCCGGCTGCTCGAGAATCTGAACGCTGCCGCGCCCTTCGAGCACTTCAACGCGCGCCTCCTGCCGCTGCTGGGGAAGCGGATGGGCAAAGCGGAACCTGGGGCGGCCAATTACGCGCCCATCCGCTGCTTCGGCTACCACCTGCTTCTTCTGCACGCGCAGGAGCACGGCGCCTTCCACCTCGCCCTTCCAAACCAGTTGAGGCTCCGCGGCCCGGAGAGCGGACGCCAGGGTGAGAATGACAATCAGGAACAACATGTTTCAGCTAAGCGGGAAAAGCGGTTTGGTTCCTTTGGCGCTTGCCAGCAGTTCGTCCCGCTCCTTCCCGGTAAGCGGCTTGAACCCCGCGGCGAGGTCGAGCGCCATCCGGTAGATGGTTTCATCTCCCGGGGGAATCGCGGCGGTGATATCTTCCGACAGAGTGAAGCGCAGCGCCTTGGCGGCGAGTTCGCGATCCTCAATCGGCTCGTACCAGGCCTTCGGATGCCGGCTGCGGTCGGCGCCTCTCGCATAGGGGGTGTGGGCGAGCGACTTGAGCGCGAGCCGCGCTGCACCCTTCTCCCTGGCGTGCGCGATCACCTTCGGGCCGAAGTTCGCCTGGCTGAAGCAGACGAAATTGATCGGAAACAAAATCGAATCGAGCGCGAGCCTGTCGAGCATGGCAATGGCGGCCTCTTCCGAGTGCGCCGAGCACCCGAGATAACGCACCTTCCCCTGCTGGCGGGCTCTGGCGAACGTTTCGGCGGCGCCGCGCGGGCCGAAGATCTCCTCCACGTCCTTGGGCGTGGTGACGGCGTGAAACTGGTAAAGGTCGAGATGGTCTGTATGCAGGCGCTGGAGGGAACGCTCGAGCTCGGCGCGCGCACCCTCGGCATCGCGCTTTGTGGTCTTGCACGCCAGGAAGACCCTGGACCGGTGCGGACGTAGAGCCTCGCCCAGCTTCGTTTCCGCCTCGCCGTCTCCGTAGGAGGGCGCCACGTCGAAATAATTCACGCCGCGATCGACGGACTCGGCGACAATGCGGCCGGCCTCCTTCTGCTCCATGCCGATGACGACGATGCCGCCGAATCCGATAATCGAAAGTTGAACCCCGTCGCGATAGGGCCGTTTGGGTAGGGTGCCGGAAGCGGCTGCGATCCCGGGCGCCACTGCCGCTGCCTTCAGGAAGTCTCTCCGCTGCATTCCCCCAGTGTACAGGGATTTGCGGGGTCTACGGAGCGGACGCAACCCGGCGCCACATGGCGCTTTCGTAGCCGCGAACGAGGTTGTAGATCATCAGGTCGAACACGTGACCGGAGCTGTGCTCCAGCTCCTCTTCGGCATAGATTTCCAGGGTGCTGCCCGTGGTCCTCTGGTCCTGCACGAATTGAATCATGCACTCCTTGATGATCTGGAGCGCGTGGACCGCCTCATGGAGCGGCACGCCTTCTTCGCAGAGCCGGCGGCCGAGTCGTTCATGGGATTCCGCAAGTTCGCCGGGTCTCGCCGTGAGCCATGTCTCCAGGTGCTCGAAGATCTCGAGCGCGCGGTCGCGCAGTTCTCCCTCGGGCATTTTTCCGAGTTCGAGAAGTCGCGCCTCACGGCGGATGCGGCGTATCACGCGAGCGGCAAGTTCCTCGCGGTGAGTCGAAACAAGGCGAATGAGCTTGGAAGAGAGCACAACCGCCTCCCGGCTTTATTGTATCCCTTGCGCCAGAGGTTCCCTCAGGGCTGCGGCTGCGGTAGTTCGTGAAAGCCCATCAGATGGGACTCCACCTCGAACTTGCGGTAGTCCTTGTACGTCACCTGATAGCCGGTGTGCATGTACTTGAATAGCGCCAGGCGAACGGCGGCCGCGGCCTCGAGGCGGGTCGGCATCCAGACGTCGCCGTAAACTCTGGCCTGCTCGAAATGCAGGCGCGAACCTCTCTGGACGCGCGCCAGGAACAACCCGTAGGAAATCGTATCCAGAGCTTCGGCGTCAACCTTGACCCAGGCGTAGTCCCGTTTGGAGATCCAGAAACGGCCTTTCACTTTCGGGAAGAAGCGCGTGAAACCGGTTGTGGGGCGGTACCCGGCGCGGGGCAGCGCATCGATGACCCAGGTTTGTTCCCCGTTTACGTTCTCTTCGCCGGCGATTCTCAGATCGAACGCCTTTGGGATGTCCTGAAGCGGCACGCGCATCTCGGCCCGCTTCCTCTGTCGCTCGGCGAGCCGTCTTGCGCGTTCCTCAGGCGTTTCGCTCCGCCGCTGCGCCATGCTTTCCGCGAACTTTTGTTCTTCCTTCTTGTCCTCGGGCGGAGGCAACGGCTTATCGTTACGAGCGACGAGCCGGCGGTAAGGCGTGCCGTCCAGAATGGTCACATCGAACGTGCGCGAGCGAAGGGCATCGCCGTTGCCGGAGCCGTCCAGGTCGCGGATTTCCGTCCGCTCAACGTACGTGTAGTTGCGAGCGGAATCCGAATTGTTCTGAGTCTGTACGACAGATCGCGAAACGATCTCCCGTGCGTCCTGTGCAAACGAGACTGCGGAGCAGAACGCCAGCAGCCAGGCTATGCGCATATGGGTGTACGTCGCAGAACTACCTGCAGTTTCGCAGGCAGGTTATGGCCCATTCACGCGGGGGTGGGAGAGAAACCGGATCAGAGGTCGATCGCGACCACCTCGTGCACGGAAATCGAAGGCACAGCAACGGTGAGATACCCCTCTGACTGTTCGACCCGCGGAACGATGCCGCTCACCAGTAACTGGATTCGCCGTGGCCGGCGGCCCCCAGGCAGATGCACGCGCACCCGCTGCTCGCCGACCGGATTTATCTCGCGAAATGGCCCCTTCATCATCATCGCATTTGTGAGGTTCACGATGTGAACGGTCATCGATTCTTTCTGGCGCCACACGGTGACGTCGAGGACGCCTGGCCCGGTGACGGTCGCGGGCCGTTCCTCATTAGCCGCCCACGCGACGGCATTGGCGAGCAGCGTGCCGTGGTCGGGGGCCATCACATCCCAGAAAACGCGGTCGATGTCCCAGGGGAAGTACACGATCCGGCTCTTTCCGGTTTCGCGGAGATAGACTCCGGGGATATTGGTCTTGGGGACTCGCGGATAGGCCGCTTCCATCGGCAGGTCCGGATAGGAGGGAATGAGTGTCAGCGGCGGGTTAACAGACTTGCCGCGCGGCGCCGCATCCACTTGCCACACGCCGGCGATGATGCGGCCGGCATCTTCGAGCCCAGCCAGGACCGGGTGGAACTTGCCGGTATCCGGGTCCTTCTCGATGTTCAGATACGAATTCTGAACCGGGCCTTCCACCTTTCCGTTGAACGATGCGCCGAACAGATCCGAAAGGCCGAAGTCGGCGCGGCGCGCGCCCCACTCGTCGTAAAGCGAAGTCTCGTGAGTAGCGAGAATGCTTCCGCCGCGCGCGACGTATTCGCGAAGCTGCGCGCACTGCGTATCGGATAGTGCGGCGATATTCGGCAGGATCAGCAGCTTGAACTGATCAATGTGCGCCGCATCGAGCAGGCGGTCGTGTACCATCTCGAATGGCACTCGCGCTTCGATGAGCGCGTGATACATGCCGAGCGTGTGGTCCTCCACCTTCTGTCCGGCGCGGGGGCCGCCGTAGAACATGGCGGTCTGCTGCGAATAAACCATCGCGACGCGCGCGAGCGGGGCTTCGTTCCGCAGGTAGCGCTCGTTGCGATAGTGCCAGTTGTAGATGTCCTCGACGGGCTTCAACCAGCGCCGGTCGTAAATGTGGCCCGAAAACTTGGTGAACCACGGGCGCAGGTCGTTGGCGATGCCCTCGGCGACCCAGACGCGGATCTCGTCGCCGTGTTGCACCGAATCCTTCCAGCGATAGGGCTCCTCCACTCCCACGCTGAAGATGCCTGCGATGGCTTTCTTTCCCAGCGTGGCGCGATACTCCTTTCCGTTTCTTCCGTTCGCCCAGGGCGGCATGAGGCCGCGGCGCGCCTGACGATCCGCGAACAGCGTTGGCGCCAGCTCGCCGATGGTCTTCATATCGAGGTCGCTCAGCGCGCCGCCGCCGGCGTTGGCGATGTACCGGGCCGCCGGGTTGATCTTGCGAATCTCGGAATCCCAGAGACGCCAGAGTTCGAACAACCGCTCCTGGTGCCAGAGCAGGTAATTGCGCCGCCCCGGGTCGCGCGGGTCGTTCGTGCGCGGCAGGTCCATTCCGTAAGCCGCGCGGAAGTTCTTCCGGCAGTGCTCGCAATAGCACATGCCGCTGCCTGCCCAGCGGTTCGAGAAGATGCCGTCCACGCGATAGCGCGAGACAATCTCGCGCGTGACCTCGGTCATGAACTCGAAGTTATACGGCCCGAGCGCGCAGGTCACCCAGAGGTCGGGACTCGCCCAATGGCGGCGCTTCTTGCCCTGCGCATCCACCGCGATCCAGTCGGGGTGCGCATCGTAAACGTCCTGGTGCGCGGCGTGGGGATCCGTCCGCGCCACTACCACCATGTCGAGCTTGCGGCAGCCGGCGACGAGCTCGCCGAACGGGTCCGTATTTTTCATCCACGGTGTTCTGTAGTGCAGCGGAACCTTCGTGGGATAGTACGCGACGCAGCCGCCCGCGCTCAGGCAGGTTGCATCGCAATGCGTACGTCGGAAGTAGTCGAGCCAGAAATTCGGGTCGTAGCGGCCCGGGTCGTTCTCCACCAGCGTCAGTTGGCCCCACCGCATCGGGCGGTCAAACCACTCCGGCTGTTCGGCGGCCGAACCGCCGGCAAAAGCGAAGCCGGCGGCGGAAGTAAGAAATCCCCTGCGGGACAGGTTAGTCAAGACTACTCCTTCGGGTAAAAACTGAACCCGGACAGCCTGATTTCATCCTTGCCTTCGATGCGTATTCCGAACCGGTCCTGGGTGAGGCCGGGCTGCGTCCAGGAATCGATCACTACCCACTGCTCGCCCTTTCGCGCACGATTAGTTACGCCGGCGGGCGTTACTTCGACCTGAAGCGCGGCCATGAGGTAGTCGCCGATGCCCAACCCATGCTGCTTCTTGACCATTTCCGTGCGCTTGCCGTTCACGCTCCGTATGCGGCGGAATTCATTCTTGTCGAGGCGGAACAGAACGTAGTTGCGGTCGTCCTTGTAGTCCACAACCCATTCCAGGTTCTTCCCGCGGATCAGGCCGCCGCCGGCGGAGAACATGATGTTAAAGGAATACGTGCCCGCGCCCGTTGACTTGTACAATACGAAACCGCCTCCGCGACGTACGAACCACTCCTTCTCCGGATTCCAGGCTCCGGAGCCCCACCCTTCCATTCCGGTCGCGACCACGGTGGGCTTGCGCTGCTCGCGCTCCAGCGCGATGGTTACGGTCGCTGTCTGGCCTCCGGTAATCCGCACCTGTTCGCTCCGCTCGACGTGGCCGGCGGCGTGCGCTGTCACGGTGTAGGAACCCTCTTCGAGTTCCATCGTGCTCCCTGTGGCGGTCTGGGATGGGCCGCCCGCGCGCGCGACGCTGACCTGCGCTCCGGCGGGCTGTATGTTGAAGCGCAGGGTTCCTGTGGCGCTCTTCAGGATAACGTCCGCATCCGCCAGCCTGACCGTCTGGCCGGCGGTGAAGCTCCTGTGCACGGGCTGAGACCTCGCCTTATCCCTGCGCAGTTCGACTACGTGCTCACCAGGGGCAACGGTCTGGATCTGGAAAGATCCGTCAGGCTGCACCGTGCCCACAGGATTCTGGTCGAGGAAAACCTGCGCGCCGGGAACCGCTCCTGCGATCGCGAGGTGGGCGGTGGTGGGCAGCGCAACGAGCTTGAACACCACCTTCTTCTCTTCGCCCTTGGCGATCTGGACAACCTGCTCGGGCACGTCCTGGAATCCCGCTTTGGCGATTCGCACGCGGTACTCCTTCGGTGTGCGCGGGATGCGCAACTGGCCGCCGCGGGCCGTCTGCCGGCGGTACTTGGCGCCGTCTACGTACACGTCGGCGCCATCCTCGCCGGCCATAACGACCAGCGTTCCGATATTCTGATCCGATTGCAGGAAGGCCGTCAGCACCGGCGCCGGGCCGATCTCGATCACTTTTTTCAGGTTCGTTTTGCCGTCGCTCACGGCGAGGTCGTGCGGGCCGGGCGCAAGACCGCTCAACTCCAGACCGTCGGGCCCAAGTTCTCCCGCGGGCGCGCTGTCCATTTGTGCCTTCGCAGGCGCGATGCTGCTGTAGATGCGTGCGCGGTTGCCGAAGCTGCTCACTACCAGTGCGGCAACGTTTTTGACCGAGGGCTGGCCGGTTACAACCGGAACCCCGCCGGGCACCAGTTCGAAAACGAACGACGCCTCGCTGTTTCGGGCGGCAATGGTCACTGTGTGTTTGCCGGGGGCGATGGAGTCGATCGTCAACTGCCCTTCGAGCAGATCGCGCGGGGGTTGGCCGTCAAGCGTGACTTTGCCTTCCGTTGCGTCCGTGAACAGCCGGACTGTTTGGGGCATCGGTTGGAGCGTCAGTTCGACCGGCTTCGCCGCGCCTGGAGCAACAGTGATGGACGTCGATGCCGGAAGATAGCCATCGAGCGTCGCCTGTAACTGGTACGTTCCCGGCGCGACTTCCAACGAAAAATTCGATGTGCCGCGGGTTTTGCCGTCCACGCGCACCACCGCGCCCGCCGGCTGTGTGCGTACTTCAACGTTGACGATGCTTTCCGCGGGAGTCGATCCCTTGCGCAAGAGACTAAACCCGACGATGCCGAGCAGGAGTACCGCAATGGCTCCCACTCCGCCGATGATGGCCCACTTGACTCCCGGATTCATCGGCGCCTTGGGTTTCGGCTGGGGCGGAGGGGGCGTGGGCGCGGGAGTAGCCGCCGCGGGTTCAGGCGGTTGCGCGGCAGGAGCCGGCGGAGCAGCGGGGACAGGGACGGCAACGGTCGGCAATCCCGCCGCAGGGGGCGCAGCGCCGAACAGGTCGTCGACGTTCAGAGGGGATGGTGCGGGTTCGGGCGGTTGCGCGGCAGGAGCTGGCGGAGCAGCGGGGACGGGGACGGCAACGGTCGGCAATCCCGCCGCGGGCGGCGCAGCGCCGAACAGGTCATCGACGGTCCGCGGGGACGGTGCGGGTTCGGGCGGTTGCGCGGCAGGAGCTGGCGGCGCAGCGGGGACAGGGACGGCTACAGTCGGCAATCCCGCCGCGGGCGGCGCAGCGCTGAACAGGTCGTCGACGTTCAGCGGGGACGGTGCGGGTTCAGGCGGTTGCGCGGCAGGAGCCGGCGGAGCAGCAGGGACGGGGACGGCAACGGTCGGCAATCCCGCCGCAGGCGGCGCAGCGCCGAACAGGTCATCGACGTTAGGAGCAGGCGCGGCGGCGGGCGCCTGCGCGGGCGGCACCTCGGCGGGCGGCATCTCCGTTGTTGGAGTGTCCGGGACGGGTTCCGGCGGCTTCGCGTCCTGTTCGGGTTGCCGCGGCGCAGCCAGGTCCACCGGACGCGCTTTAGGCCGATTTTGTTGCAGTTCCTTGCTCAGAATGTCCCGGAGCTGGGCGAGTCGCGGGTCGAGGGGATAGGTGGCCAGGCACTGCTCGGCTTCCGCGAGCGCCTTGTCGAGTTCCCCCGAGGCCCGATACTGCCGGGCCTGCATGAAGCAGCGAATCACCGCCTGGTCGCGCTTGTGGTCGAGCAGCCGGGTACGCAGGCTTCTGGCGGCCGCATGTGCCGGGTCGATTTCGAGCGCCTGCTGGATGAGTGGTTCGGCCGCGGGCAAATCCGTATCGATCAGGCCGCGCGCGCGCTCGACCAGAAGGTCGAGCAACGCCGTCCGAATTGCGGGATCGCTCGGATCGAGCTCCAACGCCCGGCGTACCGCCGCCATCCCTTCGTCGTACAACTGCTGTGCGCACAGGCTCTGTGCCTGTGCGAGAAGTTCTTTCGCTTCCATGGAATTCACCAGGGCGACTACGACGCCTGCCCGCCCGGAAGCCGCCGCGGTCAAAAGTATTGGGTATGCTTAATTTACTCAAGGAAGAATACCACGGAAAACCGGTGTCGGACATGACCCTTATTTGTGCTAGCATGGGTCTTCTAAATCACCCCAATTGAATCGGACGGACGCCAGAATGGGGAAGAATGGCAATAATACTACCGTAGCCAACCGGCTGAATCTGCCAGCTTTGCGCCAGCACAAGGGGATTTCTCTCCGGGAAATTGCCGATAGCACGAAGATCAGCATGCGCTTCCTTCTGGCCATTGAGGAAGGGGACTTCGAGCAGTTACCGGGCGGAATCTACAACACGAGCTACATCCGCCAGTACGCCCGCGAGATCGGGTACGAGGAAGCCAAGCTGCTGGCCTACTACCGCTCCCAGACGGCTGTCAATTCCTGAAGTGCGGCTCAGTGGCGCTCGGCGGAGATCCACGCAAGCGTTTCTTCGTACGGCAGCACGCCTTCGGTCGCTCCGGCCGACTGCACGTTGAGCGCGGCCACGGCGTTGGCAAACCGGGCCGCTTCCTCAAGCGAGGCACCCCGGCCGAGCGCAGCCAGGAACCCTCCCGCGAAACAATCGCCGGCGCCGGTTGTATCGACAACATGAACATTGAACGCGGGCGAGGAGATCTCCCCGGCGTCGTGTAATACGAAGCAGCCCGCGGAGCCCAGTTTCACCACTACGGTCTTGGCTCCCAGTTCCCGCAATTGCCGCGCGGCCCCGCGAGGGTCCTCGATTCCGGTCAGCATCCGAGCTTCCTCTCCGTTGACGAACAACAGATCCGTCCACGGAAGGCAGGGTCCGAGGTCTTCCAGCCATCTGCCCTTGGAATCCCATCCCGTGTCGACGGACACGGTGAGGCCGGCGGCACGGGCTGCGCGCACGATTTCAGCGGTGCGGGTCCTGAGCCGCGGAAGGGAAAACGGGTTTGCGAAGTGGAAATGGGAGAGGCCGGCGATGAGCGCGGGTGCGAAGTTGATGCCCTGGGAAAAGGCAGTGGCGCTCGCGCCCGGCTGGTGCAGAAGGGCGCGGTCGCCGGCGGAGTTCACCACAACCACACTCGTTGCGGTGCGGCTCTCGGATACACAGATGTTGCTTACATCGCAGCCGGCGCTTTTGAGGCGCGCAAGGGCGGTTTCACCGAACGAGTCGCGGCCCACGACGCCGACGAGACGCACCGGCGCGCCGAGCACCGCGAGAGTGTATGAAGTGCTTGCACCGTTTCCGCCAAGCTGCTGCTCAATGGCATCCACCCAGACGGAAGTGTTGAAGACGAAACCGTCCACCGGCCGCACTATGATGTCGAGGACGATACTTCCGCAGCACAGCACGCCGGTGGGCGTCACTACAGGCCGCCTCCGGCCAGCGATTCCAGGAAGCTGCGTTGAACCGGCCAGTAGCCAACCGCGTGCCGGCCCTTGTGCTCGAACTTCCCGGCAGTAAGGATTCCGCTGAGGTCGCGCGGATTGGGGGTCTGGTTTTCGCGGACGATCAGGGACCGAAGCTCAGCCGTGATGTCGGTAAACTGCGAGGCGAGCGATGCCGCGGTCTCCGGGTTGCGGCAGGTGACGTCAAGCCTCAGGCGCATCGCCGAGCCGTCGGGCCCGAGCGCGAGGACAACTCTTTCCGCGCCTTCGAGCGCGCTCGCGAACATGCGTGTGCCCGAGGGCAGCGACGTGTTCTGTTTCAGTACCGATGTGTCGATCACCGACCATACGGGCTCGGGGGGGATCGTCAGGCCCTGCTCGGGATGACGCGTCTGGATTTCCCCGACCGCCGATTCGTCCTTGCTGACGGCCAGGGCCATCACATCGTTCTTGAGGGGGAAATAGGAAATCAGGCGATCTTCGGTGCTGCCCTTCACCTTGCAGAACGTGTTCTGGCATGAGCCGCCGTGCGCGATCGTATAGTCGTTCAGGCTTTTCCAGTCGAAACGGCCGCGGAGGAGGAAGAACTTGCCTGTGGGCGCGAACGACACGAGGGCGGAATCGAGATCGCGAGCGTAATCGAAGCCCGTTTGATCTACGAACGAGCGGTACTCGGGTTCCTGGGCAACGCTCGAAGCCGTGAGAAGGTCGAGCACGCCCGCGCGGCGGAGGGCACCGAAATCGATGTAAACGAGGATGGCATTCTGCGTGGGCAGCCGGCGAATGAGGCTGGCCGTAGAGTAACTTCGCGCGCGCAGGACGGCAACCCCGGCGATGATTCCGCCGCAGATTGCGATAAGGACGAGCAGAACGACCCCGGGGGGGAAACGGTGCCTCACAATTTGAAGATACACGATCGGGTGCGGAGGCCGTTCGAATCAGCCCTGGTCCCGGAGGGCGGAGGCCGGATCGGCGCGGGCAGCGCGTTCCGCCGGCAGCCAGCACGCCAGTAACGTGGTCAGGGCAACCAGGGCGACTACGCCGGCGTAAACCGAAAGGTCTCGCTCACTCATTCCGTAAAGCAGGCTGCGAAGAAGGCGTCCGGCGGCGAGCGACGCCGCAAGCCCCAACGCGAGCCCGGTGGCGGCGAGTCTCGCGCCCTGCCTGAGTACGAGCGCGCGCAACTCGCGGCCCTCTGCTCCCAGTGCGGCGCGGATGCCGAGTTCTTTGGTGCGCTGCGAGACCCAATAGGCAATGACGCCAAACAGGCCGAGCCCGGCGAGCAGCGCGGCCAGGCTCGCGAAGATTACGGTGAGCGCCATTGGCAGGCGTGGCAGGGCCACCTCACGCTGAAGCGCCTTCTCCATGCTGCGGATTTCAAACGCGGGGACGGCGGGGTCGAGCGCCCGAAGGGCGGCACGGATGGCTGGCACTACGGACTCGGGCGGCACGTGCGTGCGGACGACCAGGAACGTGGTCTGCGACGAGAGCTGCCGGTAGGGCACATAGACCTCGTTCGTATATTTGTCCTGCGGACCGCTGTGGCGGATGCGGCGGACCACACCCACTATGCGCCGCGGGACGTCTCCGAGCGGCTTGATCTGGCGGCCGATCGCGCTTTCGCCGGGAAAGGCGGTCGCGGCGAGCAGGTCGCTGACGATCGCGACAGGCTCAGACTGCGCATTGTCGGCTTCCGTGAAACCGCGCCCCGCAAGTACGGGGATGCCGACGGTGGCGAAGTAACCGGGAGAGGCGGTGATGTAGTGGCAGCGGGGCAGCGCATCGGGCGATTCGGCGGGCCGGCCGGGCACCTCGAAGCGAGTGCCGCTATACTGCCATCCCATCGGCAAATCGGAGACGTTCGCGGCCTTAGCGACGCCGGGGACCGCCTGCGCGCGTTCGAGGAGTTGGGACCAGTATGCCGCTTTGTTGTCCACATCCTTGTATCGGTCGCCGGTCAGCCGGATGCGCATGCCGAGCAGATGGTCCGTATTGTATCCGAGCGGACGCTGAAGCAATTCGGCGAAGCTCTTGCCGAGCAGCCCGGCGGACACCGAGAGCACGCAGGCGAGCGCAATTTCGGCGGTCACGATGCCGCGCAGCAGACGGCTGCGGCTGAAGCCGGGGCGCAGGCCGCCGAGAGCCAGTCGAAAGCTTTCGAGCGCGGGAGCCAGACCGGCGAGGAAACCTGCGAATGTCGAAAGCAGAAACGCCGCAACGAGGATGCGCAGGTCGATCGTGAAAATCCAATCGGCGTGGAAGGACGAGGGTATTAACGCCTTGGCAATGGTGAGGAGCCAGGAGCCCAGCAGCGTGCCGAGGGTGCTGGCGAGCAGGGCAAGGATGACGCTTTCCGCCAGCATCATCCGGTAAAGCCGCAAGCGTCCGGCGCCGAGCGCGGCGCGGATCGACATCTCGCGCGCCTGGTTTGTCGCGCGCGCCAAGAGGAGGGCGGCGACGTTCGCGGCGGCAATCAGCAGCAGACACACACCCGCGCCGACGAGGGCGAGAAAAGGCATCCGCACCACGTTGCGCATTTGGGCGAGGAAGGGGTCAATTCGACTGCTATAGCCCGCATTGCTGTCCGGATAGGCCGCTGCAAGGCGCGCGCTGATCGCGTCCAAGCGTTGCCGGGCTTGTGCGAGCGAGATGCCAGGGGCCAGCCGGGCAAAGCAGTCGTATTGCCGCGAATCGCGCCATTGGGTGGCGGGGTCAATCGGCACCCAGAAGACCACCTCGTATGACTCATAGGGCAGGAAGCGCGGACCGGTCACGCCGACGACGGTGTAGAGCCGGTTATCGAGCGTGAGAGTCTGGCCGATAACATCGGAACGCCCGCCGAAGCGCCGCTGCCAGAGTGGGTAGCTGATGACTACGACGCGGTTGTGCCCGGATTTATCCTCATCGGGTGCGAAGCCGCGACCGGCGGCCATCGGCTGATCGAGCACACGGAAGTAGTCCGCCGTGACGACGAGACCGCGGAGGACTTCGGCGCCATCGAAGCCGGGCAGGCTCTGGCCGGTCCAACTGATCTCGGCGTAAGCGGCGAGGGCGGCGGTCTCGAACAGCCCGGATTCCTTTCGGTAATCGAGGAAGTCCGCCCCGCTTACGCCCTGCGTGCGGCCTTTCCGGATGCCGCTCACGCTTACAAGACGACCGGGATCACGGTAGGGCGGCGGGGCGAGCAGCACCGTGTGGGCCATTGTGAAGACGGCGGTCGCGGCGCCGATGCCAAGAGCCAGAGTGCCGATCGCAAGGAGAGTGGTGCGAGGGTTGCGTCTGATGCGGCGGAGGGCCTCGCGAAGATCGTCGCGCAGGGCGAGGAGGAGCATGGGTTTGCCTCGCCGCGATTCTACATCATCTCGGGTACGGATGGCCGCGGAGGGTGGTGGCAGCGCGGTAGATCTGCTCCGCCAGCATCACGCGGGCAAACTCGTGGGGGAAGGTCATCGGGGAGAGCGACAGGAGGAGGTCGGCGCGGGGGCGCCATTCTCCGGGCAGGCCGTCCGACCCGCCGACGATGAATACCAGATCGCGAGCTTCGAGCTCGGCACGGGATACCAGAGCCGTAAAGGCGGCGGAATCGAGCTTGCGCCCCGCGGCATCGAGCAGCACTTTCATCGCGGCGGGATGGCGTGACCAGGGATCGAAACGCTCCGGACGTATCTCGCGCATTTCGCAGCGCATGTAGCGGCCGGTGCGCTTGATATACTCCTCGGCCATGCGGTTGGCGTTCGGGTCGCGCGGCTTGCCTATGTAGTACAAATGGATCGTTATGAAAGCCATGATACAGGAGATTGCTCCCCCAATTTTATCCTGGTAAAATTATTTTACCCGGATAATATATGACGATACACTGCACAGCGTTCGAAGGCAGCCGCCGGATCGCCTCGGGGGAACTGGCAGATGTTGCGCTGAAAACAAAGGAAATAATCGATCGCGGCGAGCGGGGCGCCGTCCTGATCTTCGATGACGCCACCAGCGAACCGATCGAAATCGACTTTCGCGGCACGGCCGAAGACGTTCTGCGGAGACTCGGCGCCGGAGAACCGCAACCGCGGCAACCGGGGCGTCCGAAGCTAGGCGTTGTCGCGCGCGAGGTTACGCTCCTGCCCAGGCACTGGGAGTGGTTGAACAGCCAGCCCGGCGGGGCTTCCGTCGCACTTCGGAAACTTGTGGAAGAAGCCCGGCGGGTAAACGGCGGCAAAGACCGCGTCAGGAAGGCGCAAGAGGCTGCCTACCGCTTTATGTCGGCGATGGCGGGCAATGAGGCGGGATACGAAGAGGCCCTCAGGTCGCTGTTTGCGGGAGACAAGGGCCGCTTTGAGGCGCTTGTTGCATCCTGGCCCGGCGACCTCGCGGATCACGCGAGAAAGCTGGCCGCCGCCGCATTCGAGCCGGTGTAGCCTGCGCTCAAGCGGCCGCGGGCGTCGCGGCTGGGCGCAGGCGCTGGAACGTATCGTACATTGTGCGGATGCGCGCGCTGTAGATGGCGGCATTGCCGCGGTCGTTATACAACTCGGCAAAGCGCACGAAATCCATTCGCTGAAGCGCAAGCACCTTGCGCGGGTGCGTCTCGGTTCCCTGAAGGAAGTCGAAGAACGCGATGATCTGCCGTTTTTCGCTGGCGGCGAAAGCATCGAACATTTGCTGGACCGACTGGAATCCGGCGCCGGCGTAGTTGGAACCCATGATCTGGGGCCCGCCCATGCTGATGGAGAGCTTGGCTGCCGTGTCGTCCAGCGTGCGCGCGAACTCGAAGACGCGCCACTCGCTCGCCTGGTCCTGGTGGACCGGTTCGAAGGCGCCGCCGGAGGATTCGCGCCACTGATGGCTCTTCCAGGTCTCCTTGGGATCGAACCGGAAATGTGGGTCGAACGCCTCGTTGTGCGACTTGCCCCAGTGGCGGAAGAAGTGGTGGTTCTCGAATCGGATCACCATTCGCCCGTCGGGACCGAAGCCGTTGCCTCCGCATTCGACGCAGAACACGGCCACGGCGGCGCCCGGCTCGAATTTCAACCGCCCGGCCAGCGCGCTCAGCAGGTTACCCGAGTTGTTCCAGACTTCGGCTACCAGTCGCTCGGCGCTTGCCGGGCGAGGCCCCAGTTTGATCAACTCGTCGTGCGGCGGCGCCATGTGTATGCTTGGGCAGGGATCTGTCGTCTTGTCTTGGTTTGTGTGCATGGTCAGGCGTGAGGTGCTGCGGATGAATGGGGCAGGGCGCCCCGCTTCTCACTTTCAATATACATCCGGTTGTCAAGAGCGACAGTACGACGGGCGCCAAATTCTCGTGAGAACCTGAAATACGTGAGAGAACTGTTCGCCTGCGTAATCGCGTCCGTTGCGGTTTTTGTTCTTCGCGCCGGACAACCGGGATCGCGCGACGTCCTGTTCGCTGTGAGCGTGGATGAGAAGGGCGCATACTCGGTCCAGCCGGTAGTCGAGCTTCAAAACGGCCGTGCGTTCGAGCCCCGGGTTGTCGCCTCCGACACGGGGTGCCGCGACTTCGCGCCCCAGTGGTCCGCGGCGGGCCGGTGCTACACGGTTCTGTTTGGCGGCGAGCGCGTCGGCCGCGCTACCGTGAGCGGCCCCTCGCAGGCGAGCGTGAAGCTGACCCGGGCGATTCGCCTTGCACCGCGGGCTTCCGGCCGGCGCGGCGATACGGCGCTGGCCACCAGTTCTCCCTCTTTAGGCCGCGAGATGGGGACGAGGCGCCCGCCCGAAGCAGTCGAGCGCGCGGCTGCGATCGAGTTTGCGCGCGCCGAGTTCGTTCGTCGCTCAGTACCCGCCCGGCTACTCTCACGAATTCAAGTTGTGCAACTCACAGCCAGTGACCTGAACCGCGACGGGCGGCAAGACCTGCTTGGCGTCGCGCGGATTGACCCAGTGAATGACGACGGGCCTGTTCGCACACTGTTCTTTGTGGCCGAAGGCGACGCCTCGGGATATCGGCCCGCGCTCGTGCGTTACCATTCGGGCAGCGGCGAGACGTACGGTCTCGAGTCGCTGGTGGATCACCTGGACCTCGATGGCGACGGGGTCGATGAGATCCTCACGGTTGCAGACGGTTGGGAGTGGTTTACCTATCGGGTATACAGCCGGCGCGGGGGCGGTTGGGTTCGCACCTACGAAGGGTACGGCTGCCAGGGTGCATAGCTTCGTTGCGGTCGGGTATCCGGCTTCAGGATAATCGGAGACAAGATGTATTTCCGCGTGTTTGTCCTCGCCCTTTTGTTTGCCATGGTTTCGTTTCCTGCCGACATCGAAAAACGCGTTAACGACCTGGTATCCCGGATGACCGTCGAAGAGAAGCTGGGGCAGATGTCGCAGCTTTCCGTGGGCGGCCGGCTAACGCCGCAAATCAAAGATGAAATCCGGAAAGGGCGTTGGGGATCTTTTCTCAACGCCGGCAGTGCCGTGGACCGCGCGGAGGCGCAGCGAATCGCCCTGAAGGAAAGCCGGCTGGGAATCCCGCTCATCTTCGGCCGGGACGTGATACACGGTTACCGCACGATATTTCCGATCCCACTGGGCCAATCCGCAAGCTGGGACCCGGAGTTGATCGCGCAGGCGGCGCGGGTGGCCGCGCGGGAAGCCTCGGCGGCGGGCATTCACTGGACGTTCGCGCCGATGCTGGACATCACGCGCGACCCGCGGTGGGGCCGTGTGGCGGAGACACTGGGCGAGGACCCGTACCTCTCGGGCGCACTCGGCGCAGCGATGGTGCGGGGCTTCCAGGGCGAGGCACTCGATGCGCCGGGCTCGATCGCAGCTTGCGCGAAGCACTATGTAGGCTACGGCGCGGCTGAGGGCGGCCGGGACTACAACACCACGTGGATTCCAGAGCGGCTGCTCCGCGATGTCTATCTGCCGCCGTTCCGTGCGGCGGTGGACGCCGGTGTGGCAAGCGTGATGAGCGCGTTCAACGACCTGAACGGCGTTCCCACCAGCGGGAATGCCTTCACACTCCGCCAGGTGCTCCGGAACGAATGGAAGTTCGACGGCGTCGTGGTGAGCGACTGGAACTCCGTGACCGAGATGATCGCGCACGGCTACGCGGCCGATCCGCGCGAAGCGGCCCTCAAAGCGCTGCGCGGCGGCGTGGACATGGAGATGGCAAGCACCAGCTTCTACGACAACCTGAAGCAGCTCGTCGCATCGGGCAAGGTCGATATGAAGCTGATCGACGGCGCCGTGCGGAACATCCTTCGGATGAAGTTCCGGCTCGGGCTCTTCGATAAGCGCGTGCCGGCGGCTACTGCGGAGGACGCCGCGCCGGACGCTCAGGCCCTCGCGGTCGCGAAGAAATTGGCGACGGAGAGCGTTGTTCTTCTAAAGAACGAAAACCGTGCGCTGCCGCTGCCGAAAACCGTAGGGAAGGTGGCGGTGATCGGCCCGCTGGCAAGTGCTCCCACGGACCAGATGGGGACCTGGATGATGGACGGAAGGTCGGCCGAGGTGCGGACTCCCCTGGCGGCGCTCAGGGATACCCTGGGCGCGGCGCGGGTTGCGTTCGCGCCGGGGCTGAAGACGAGCCGCGACATGAGCCATGACGGCTTCGGGGCGGCGGTGGACGCAGCGCGCGGAGCGGGCGCCGTGCTGCTGTTCCTCGGCGAGGAGCAGATCCTCTCCGGCGAAGCACACTCGCGCGCGTTCCTGGACCTGCCCGGCGCTCAGGAAGCCCTGGTGGACGAATTGGCGAAGACGGGCAAGCCACTGATCGCGGTAATCATGGCCGGGCGTCCGCTGACGTTCGAGAAGGCGGCGTCGAAGTTGGATGCGGTGCTCTATGCGTGGCATCCGGGCACGATGGGCGGCCCGGCGGTCGCGGACCTTATTTTCGGCGACGTGGTACCGTCCGGCAAGCTGACCCAGACGTTCCCGCGGACAGTGGGGCAGGTGCCCATCTACTACTCGCACATGAACACCGGGCGGCCGCCGTCGGAGAAGGAGCTGGGAATCCCGACCGGAACGCCGCTCGATCCCAAAGGATACGATTCGAAGTATCTCGATGTGGATTTCACTCCGGCTTATCCGTTCGGGTACGGACTCTCCTATACGACTTTCGAGTACTCGAACTTACGGGTGTCCTCCCCTGCTATGCCTCTTGGTGGGAAGCTGACGGTTTCAGCGGACGTCGCGAACACCGGGACGGTTGAGGCGGACGAGGTGGTCCAGCTTTACGTGCGCGACATGGTGGGCAGCGTCACGCGCCCCGTGCGGGAGTTGAAGGGCTTCCGGCGCGTACACCTGAAGCCCGGTGAGAAGCGAGCCGTGGAGTTCACCCTGGGCACGCCGGATCTGGCGTTCCACAATGCGGAGATGAAGCTCGTCACGGAGCCGGGACAGTTCCATGTCTGGATCGGCCCCGACTCGGTGCGCGGACTCCGTGGAGAGTTCCGGGTTAGTGAGCGTCGTACTTCATCTCGCCGGCCGTGATGGGCAGTTTCAGGCGGTTCTGGGGCGGCGGAAGCGGGCAAGTCGCGTAGGGTGTGAATGCGCACGGCGGGTTGACCGCCCGGTTGAAGTCGAGAATCACCGTTCCGTTGCGAGGGGCTTCCGTGTTGAGGAAGCGCGCGCCGCCGTACGTGGTCCTGCCGCTCGTGCCGTCGCGAAACACAAGAAACAGGCCGGGACCCTCGGAGACGGCGTCAAGCCGGTACTCCTGCCCGTTGCGCACAAAGGAGACGTAGCCCGGGTTAGGCATCTCCTCTTTGGTGCCGGCCACAGTGTTAAAGGCGAGTTTGCGCGGTTCGGGATACGCGTTGAACTTCGCGCGGACCCGCCAGCCTTCCTCCACCGGATACCAGCGCAGGCCGGTGAAGTCTTTGCGCATTGCGCTTTCGTTGTCCTTCAGCCGGATGGCGTAACGGTCTCCTCGGCTGATGAGCAGGAGCTTGAGGCGGCCCACGGAGACGACGTTGGGGCGGCCGGAGGCGTCGGAGTGCCACTCGGAGGCCGGTCCGTTGGCGAGAGAAACGCGAACGTGGCCGCCGCTCAGCCTGGCAACGCCCGCGCTTGGCGCCGCCGTGCCGGCGGGGAGCGCGATTTCGCATGCCGGGTCCGTGCCGATGCGGTTGTCGCCCTCCTTCAGCCAGAACAGGCCGGCGACGGAGAGCCAGCCGTCTTCCGCCTTCAGTTGCTGTTCGCGGGCAACGCGCCAGCGCTCCACTTCGGCGCGGTAGCTTGACGGCGTCTGGGCTAAGCACACCGGGAGCATCAAAACTGCGGACAGTGCCAATCTCATCTGGATGTCTCCAAAAACGCTATTCTAGCGTGATGAGAACAACATTCCCGTCTGCGCCGGTTCCCGCGCAGGCGGTTGGTCCCGAGGATGAGATCCTTGCGGCGGAGAAGAGTTGGGTGACTGCCGCCACGTCCGCGAACCTGCCCGCGCTTGAAAAGGTCCTGGACGACCAGTTGATTTACGCCCACGCGAGCGGCGCGATCGAAAGCAAAGCCGACTACATCGACCGCCTCAAGAGCGGCAAGCAGAAGTACGACACCATTGAACAGCAGAGCATCACCGTGCGGCTTTACGGCAATGCGGCCGTTGCGCACGTGAAGCTTCGGATGGCGGGTATCCTCAACGGCCGGCCGTTCGATGACAAGCTCATGGCGATGCACTTCTGGGTGAAGCAGGGCGGCGCGTGGCTGCTGGTCGCGCACCAGACGACACAGCTCACGCAGTAGTAGCGCCAGGGCTGGTTAAGTCCGAAGGCTCAGAGTAGTATTGCGTCTCAGGAGCACCAGATGGAACGAACCATTTCCTTCATGCTGAACAACAAGCCGGTTCGGATCACGGTGGACGATGAGCGGATGCTGCTCTGGGTTCTCCGGGGCGATCTCGGCCTCACCGGCGCCAAGTACGGATGCGGGGAGGGTCTGTGCGGGGCGTGCACCGTGATTGTCGATCAGGAGGCCGTCAGGTCGTGCGCCACGCCTGTGAAAGATGTCGCGGGCAAACATGTGTTGACGATCGAGGGCTTGGGTGATGGCCGGCTCCATCCGATCCAGCAGGCATTCCTGAATCACAATGCATTTCAGTGCGGGTTCTGCACGCCGGGGATGATCATGAGCGCGTACGCGCTGCTGCTGAAATCGCAGCGCCCCACGCGCGAGGAGATCATTCGGCATATGGATGACAACCTCTGCCGCTGCGGCTCGCACGTCCGCGTTGTGGACGCGATCCAGGAAGCGGCCGGCGCGATGAAGGGAGGCAACCGATGAAGGCCGATGTGACGCGCCGCGATTTTTTGGCCCTGGCCGGACCGGGGCTCTTCGTCGTCTTCCCGGTGCCGATGCCGGCCGAGTTCCAGGAGCCTGCGCGGCTGCCCGGGCGGCAGGGCTATCCGGCGGACTTCAACGCATACCTCAAGATCGGTCCGGACGGCCGGGTAACGTGCTTCGTCGGCAAGGTCGAACTCGGCCAGGGTTCCGAGACCGCACTGGCGCAACTGCTCGCCGAAGAACTGGACGTCGCCGTCGATAACGTGGACATGGTCATGAGCGATACCGATGTGTGCCCGTGGGACATGGGCACGTTCGGTTCGCTCAGCATTCGTTCTTTCGGTCCGGTGCTGAAAGGGGCGGGGGCGGAGGCGCGGGCGGTGCTGCTCCAGATGGCCGCTGAGAAACTGGGGGCGCCGGCAGGCCAGTTGAGCGTGAAGGCCGGGGTGGTGAGCGGCCCGTCGGGCAGGGAAGTCACTTACGCGCAACTGGTGGGCGGCAGGCGGATCGAGCGGCACCTGGACAAGGTTCCGGTGAAGCCCGTGTCGGGGTACCGCGTGGTGGGGCAGTCGCCGCGTCGGAAGGACGCCATCGAAAAGTTGACCGGCAAAGCGAAGTACGCCGGCGACATCGTTCTTCCAGGCATGCTGCATGCCCGGATTCTGCGGCCTCCGGCGCACGGAGCGACGCTCAAGGATGTGGACACCTCCGCCGCGGAGAAGTTTCCCGGTGCGCGTGTGGTGAAAGACGGCGATCTGATCGCGGTGCTCCACGAACATCGCGACCTGGCCGATGAGGCGCGCGACCTCATCAAGGCGCAGTTCGAGCGCCCGCGGCCATCCACGGACGACCGGACTATCTTCGATCACCTGCTCAAGACTGCCCCGCCACCCCAGGTGTTGCACGAGAGCGGCAGCCTTGCGGACGGGCAGAAAGCCACTGCGACGCTGGTCGAGCAAACGTACCTGAACAGCTACGTCGCGCACGCGGCAATGGAGACGCACTCGGCCACGGCTTCGATCGAGAACGGGAAGGCGACAGTGTGGGCGGCCACGCAGACTCCGTTTCCGGTGAAGCAGCAGGTGGCGCAGGCGCTCGGGCTCGCACCGGATAACGTGCGTGTCGTGGCGCCGTATGTCGGCGGCGGATTCGGCGGGAAGAGCGCATCGAGGCAGGCGGTCGAAGCGGCGCGGCTCGCGAAGGCGACCGGCAGGCCCGTTCAGGTGGTTTTCGATCGCGCCGAAGAGTTTTTCTATGACACGTTCCGGCCCGCGGCGGTGGTGAAGATCCGCTCGGGACTGACCACCGGGGGCAGGATCGCCTTCTGGGACTTTGCGGTCTACTGCGCCGGCGACCGCGAGGCGAAGCAGTTCTACGATATCCCGCACCAGCGAACAGCGTCGGCGGGTGGATGGAGCGGAGGCGGTTTGCATCCGTTCGCCACCGGACCGTGGCGCGCGCCTTCTGTGAACACCAACACCTTTGCGCGCGAGATCCACATCGACCTGCTGGCGGAGAAGGCCGGCGCGGACCCCGTGGAGTTCCGTTTGAAGCACCTGAGCGATAGGCGAATGCGGCGCGTGCTGGAGACCGCTGCGAAACAGTTCGGGTGGAAGCCGGTCCGGACGCCGAGCGGACGCGGCGTGGGAGTTGCGTGCGCGATCTACCTGGGCACCTACGTCGCGACCATGGCCGAGTTGACGGTAGACAAGAGCACCGGGCACGTGCAAGTGAAACGCGTTGTCTGCGCGCAGGACCAGGGAGTGACGGTAAGTCCGGAGGGCTCGCGCCAGCAGATCGAAGGCAGCATCACTATGGGCCTGGGCTATGCGCTCACCGAGGAGGTGCGTTTCAAGGACGGCGAGGTTCTGACGCGCAACTTCGACACGTACGCGCTCCCACGGTTCTCCTGGCTGCCTAAGATCGAGCCGGTTCTGATCGACAACCCGGAGACTCCCGCATCCGGCTGCGGCGAGCCGCCGATCGTGAACATGGGTGCGGTCCTGGCAAGCGCAATTTACGACGCCACGGGAGCCCGGCTGTACCAGTTGCCGATGACGCCGGCGCGCGTGCTCGCGGCGTTGAAACGGGCAACATAAGTCCGCGCGGTCCGCATCACACGATCGCCGCGACTGCCGTCCGGATCATATTCACGAGCGGTCCGGGGAAGGTGCCGAGCCAAAACAGCAGAACCGAGAGGATGACGAGCACGAATCCGCCCGGCGCAGGCACGCCCGCGAATTCCGGGCGCTCCGGCACGCCCCGTTCGTACATCGCCACGATGACGCGCAGGTAGTAGTAAAGCCCGATCGCGCTCGTCACCACCAGGATGATAATCAACGCCCAAATGCCTGAGGCTGCGCCGGCGGCCACGATGTAGAACTTCCCGAGGAAGCCCGCCGTGAGAGGCAGTCCGGCCAGCGAAAGCAACATGGCGGTGAAGACGCCGGCTAGCGCCGGTTTGCGCCAGAAGAGGCCGCGGTAGTCATTGAGGCGGTCGGCGTCGCGTTCGTTTGTGGAGAGCACAGTCACGCAGCCGAATGCGCCGAGTATGGTCACGAAGTACGCGGCCACGTAATATGTGGCCGCCTCGGCGCCATGAGGACCACCGGCCAGAAACGCAACCAGAATGTATCCGAAATGCGCGATCGACGAGTAGGCGAGTATTCGCTTCACGTTCTTCTGAAGCAGCGCGAGCAGGTTGCCGGCGACCATCGAAGCGATCGCGATGATTGCAACCACCAGCATGACTCCCCCGAAATTGCTGCTGTAGGATACGTAGAAATACCGGAGAAGCAGGCCGACCATTCCCCCCTTTGAAACGGTCGCGACGAAAGCCGTGACCGGAGCGGGCGCGCCTTCGTAAACGTCCGGCGTCCAGAGGTGGAACGGCACGACGGCCAGCTTGAAGCCGATGCCGGTCAGGATGAGTACTGTGCCGGGTGCGAGTAATTCGTAGTTTCGACCGGGAAATCCAAGGCGGTGCGCGATTTCCGCGAAGGACATAGTGCCGAGGTCTGCGTAGACGAGAGCCATGCCGAACAGCAGGAACGCAGCCGACGCCGCGGCGAGCACCAGGTACTTCAACCCGGCCTCAACCGGCAGTTTCAGCGACGGGAGGTAGGCGATCAAGCCGTACAGCGGCACGCTCAGAATTTCCAAGCCCAGGAAAAACGAGGCGAAGTGGCTGCTCGAGGCAAGTACCACGGAGCCGAGCGCGGCGACGGTTAGCAGAATGTAAAGTTCTTCGCGGTCGCCGGAATGAAGCTCGAGATACCCGTAACTGAGCAGAACTACTGCAACAGTGGCGGCCACGATCATTCCCGTGTAGAACAGCGAGTAACTATCGATGATGAGCAGCGGGGTGACCTGACGAGGGACGACGGCCGCGGCGGCCCACAGTGTTCCGAAAGAAGCGGCGAGCCCGGCGACTGTGAGGATGACAACCGCAATGTGCGAACGCCGGATGCTGACCGACACCATCGCAGCGAGGGGCGTGAATGCCAGCACAAGCAGAGGCGCAAGGGCGAGGAAGTCTGGACGGCTCATCGCTGCGCCTCAATCTCGATTCTCGTCGTGGCGGGTGAGAGCGTGTTGAGCACGGTGTTGGGATAAAGCCCGAGCCACAACAGGATGACAGCCATGCTCCCGAGGCTGAAGAGCTCGAGGGCATCGAGGTCGGGCAGACGCCATGCGTGCACATTCGGACCCTGGAACGCGCGCTGCACCATGCGCAGGGCGTAAAGAGTGGCGGCGAGGATGCCGACCGCCGCAAAAACAGTGATGGCGTGGTTGACGGGCCATGAGCCGAGGAGAACGAGAAACTCACCGATAAAGTCGCCCATTCCTGGCAGTCCAAGTGAAGCCAGCGCAAAAAATAGTCCCGCGCCGCTCAGTTTCGGCACGACGTCCCACAGTCCGCCCATATTCCCCATCTCGCGCGTGTGCATCCGGAACTGCAAAGCGCCGGCGATTACGAACAGCGCGCCGGTGCTGATTCCGTGAGCGAGCATCGTGAAGACTGCGCCGTACAGTCCAAGCCGCGTGAAAGAGAACACGCCGAGCAGCACGAATCCCATATGGCTGACGCTCGTGTACGCCACCAGACGCTTGATGTCGCTCTGTCCGAAGGCGAGAAGCGCGCCATACAGAATTCCGATCACCGCAAGAACCCCCGCGACCGGAGCGAAATCGGAAGCCGCCTGCGGGAACAGCGGCAGGACGAAACGGATCATGCCGTACCCGCCTGTCTTGAGCAGCAGGCCGGCGAGGATCACGCTGCCGGGCGTGGGCGCCTCTGTGTGCGCGTCAGGCAACCATGGGTGAAACGGAACTACCGGCAGTTTCACGGCGAATGCGACGAAGAAACCGAGCATCAGCCACATCGCGGTGCCTTCGGGCATCGGCGTATTCAGCAGATCGCCGTACTCGAATGTGTAGACACCAGTCGCGTTGTGATGCAGGAAATAAAGCGCCACGATCGCGATGAGCATCAGCAGTCCGCTGAGCTGAGTGAAGATGAAAAACTTGACTGCGGCGCGGACCCTGTCCTCGTGCCCCCAGATGGCGATCAGGAAGTACATCGGCACCAGCATCAGTTCCCAGGCGAAATAGAAAAGGAACAGGTCGAGCGCGATGAACACGCCTGTGATGCCGGCTAGAATCCACATGAGGTTCAGATGGAAGAAGCCCACGCCCACCTGAATTTCCTTCCAGGAAACAAGCACTGAGACGATGCCGAGGAAAGAAGTGAGCATCAGCAGGAGCAGGCTGAGCCCGTCCATTCCGAGATGGAAGTGGATTCCGAATTCGGGGATCCAGTTGCGGTACCACTGTTCGACCCACACCGGCCTCCCCGAAAGGTTCAGCGTCCCTGAGTACCTGACCCAGAGGACGAGGGTGATCACGAAATCCGCAACGGTCGCAACGAGCGCGATCCAGCGCGCGGCGGCGTTGCTCCACCGTGCAGCCGCCCACGATAGAACGCCGGCGGCAATCAGGATCACGATGAGCCACAGCAGGATCATGAGAGCAGTACGATCACCAGGTAGACAACGGAGCCGGCCGCAATTCCTGCCGCGTACCAGCGCACCAGCCCGCTTTCAGTTTCGCTGAGCAGTCTCCAGGAAGACGCCGCGGCGCTCGCGAGGCCGTCGTAAATCGAATCGATCGCGTCGTGCCGGTTGATTTGGGCAAACCAGAGAACGGGGCGCACGAAAACGCGATCGTAAAACCAGTCAAACCCCCAGTCGGCGTACCACCAATCATGCAAGGCTCTCCCCAAAGAGGTGGCCGTAATTGCTGCCGGGTATTCACGACGCCTGAGAAAGAAGACGTAAGCCAGAAGGAGACCGAGGACAAATGCGCCGGCGACCGTAACACCGGAGCTCGCTTCATTCAACACGCCGCCGGTCAATTCCGTCATGGGAGGCAGCGTGGGTTCGAGGAACGGAAAAAAGCCCGGCATCCATCCCGCACCGATGGAGAAGGCGCTGAGCACCACGACGGGGAGCACCATCGCGATACCGGGGCGCTTCGTTACTTCGGTCCGCGCCTCGCCGAAGAATACGAGGAAGATGAGCCGGAATATGTAGAGCGACGTGAGCAATACGCCGAGCACGGCCGCAATCCACAATCCGGCACTGCCCTGATTCGAAATGAACGAATCCCAGATGATGAGGTCCTTGCTATAAAAACCCGCGGTGACAAACGGCAGCCCGGCGAGCGAGCAGCCGCCAATGACAAAAGCCCAAAACGCGATGGGAAGGCGCCGGTAAAGGCCTCCCATTCGGAAGATGTTGTGTTCATGATGCAGCGCCTCGATAACGATCCCGGCCGCCAGGAACAGCAGAGCCTTGAAGAACGCGTGCGTCATGAAGTGGAAAATCGCCGCAGCCCACGCGCCCACTCCGAGTGCGAGGAACATGTAACCGATCTGGCTGATGGTGGAGTAAGCCAGCACGCGCTTGATGTCGTCCTGCGTGAGGGCGCTGAAGCCGGCCAGCAGCAGCGTGGCCGCGCCGATTACAGCGACCGCGAACATCACCGGCGGCGCGAGCGTGAACAGCACGTGTGTGCGGGCGATGAGATAAACGCCGGCCGTGACCATGGTGGCCGCGTGAATGAGCGCGCTGGTGGGAGTCGGTCCGGCCATGGCATCCGGGAGCCAGGTCTGGAGCGGGAGCTGCGCGGATTTGCCCACCGCGCCGCCGAGCAGCAGCGCGGCCGAGGCAATCGCGAGCGCCGAGCCCTGTGGCCACTCGGCGAGCGCGCGGCGCATCACTTCCTGAATGTCGAGCGTGCGGAGCTGGGTGAACAGGATCAGCAGGCCGATCGTGAAGGCCGTATCACCGACTCGCGTGACGATGAACGCCTTCTGCCCCGCGGCGCCGTTCGCCGGATCGCGATACCAGAAGCCGATCAGCAAGTAGCTGCACAGACCCACGCCTTCCCACCCCAGAAAGAGGAGAAACAGATTGCTGCCCAGCAGCAGCGTGAGCATCGACGCGACGAACAGGTTCATGTAGGCGAAGAACCGGCTGTAGCCGTCATCTCCCGCCATGAACTCGACTGAATAGAGGTGGATCAAAAAGCCGACGAAAGTGACCACCAGCACCATGATGAGCGAGAGAGGGTCGAGCCTGAGCGCGATCTGAGGTGTGAAGCCGTCCGCGGATACCCACGTCCACAGCACCTGTGTGTACGCGTGGCCGGCAGGCGGATTCGAGATGAACGCCGCGGCCACCAGGAGCGAGATGATGGCGGAAACTCCAATGGAACCGGCGCCGAGCGCAGCTACGCCGGTACTCGACATGCGACGGCCCGCAAGCGCGAGTACGACGAAGCTCGCCAGCGGTATAGCCGGAACCAGCCACAAGAGTTCGAGCATCTCAGCCTTTCATCTCGCTTGCCGCGTCCGTATCCAGGGACCTGTACCAGCGGCGCAGTTCAAGCACGAGCGCGAGGCCGACCGAGACCTCGGCCGCGGCCATCGCGAGGATGAACATGAACATGACCTGGCCGTCGGGCTGGCCCCAACGCGCGCCCGCTGCCACAAAAGCAAGGCCGGCAGCGTTCAGCATGATCTCGACCGACATCAGAACGAAGATGATGTTACGGCGCACCAGAAGGCCGATCAGCCCCAGAGCGAACAAAACTCCCGCCAACAGCAGTCCGTCTCTCATCGGAATGAGCCTCCCCAAGAACAGGTCGCGGCGCTTTGCGCCAGCCCAGGTGATACGCTGCCACCAGTCCGCCCAGCAGCACAATCGACGCCAGTTCAACACCGATCACATAGGGCCCGTAGAGGGAGAGGGCGACCTCCTTCGGCCCAACCATCTTCTGGACGTAGCCGGGTTCGGGACCGCGCATCACGAGGTAGAACACCTCAAGAAGCAAGACGCCCGCGAGCACGACAGGACCGGCCCACATCCGCCCCGAAAGCCAACTTCGCTCAATGGCGACCGCGCGCGCACCGATGTTCAACATCATCACCACGAACACGAACAGCACCATGATTGCGCCCGCGTAGATGATGACTTCGAGCGCCGCGATAAAGGCGGCTCCGAGAGTGTAGAAGATTACCGCCACCGCCAGCAACGAGATGACGAGATACATCAGCGCGTGAACCGCATTCAGCCGCGTAATCGTCATGATGGTGGCTGCCACGGCGATTGCGGCAGCCCCATCGAACATCAGAGGCATCGGAAGACCTCACGGAAGAAGGCCGCTGACATCGATGGGCGGCGCTTCGTTTTCCGCTTCCCCCTTATCCTTGCCGCCGATCTTGACGCCCGCGACTCTCCAGTAGTTGTAGCCCTCGTACTTGCCGGGGCCGCTGATCAGCAGGTCCTCCTTCTCATACACCAGGTCCTGCCGTTTGTATTCGCTCATGTAAAAATCCGGAATCAACTGAATGGCATAGGTAGGGCAGGCTTCCTCGCAATAGCCGCAGAAGATGCAGCGCGAAAAGTTGATGCGGAAGAACTCCGGATAGCGCCGCCCGGTGGGATCCTCCGTCGCCTGAAGCGCAATGCAGTCTACGGGGCACGCAACCGCGCACAGATAACAAGCGACACAACGTTCGCCGCCATCGGGATCTCGCGAGAGAATGATGCGCCCGCGATATCGCGGAGATAGCTGCGGTTTCTCTTCCGGAAACTGTATCGTGACGCGCTTGTGGAACGAATGGAGGAAGACGCCCCAAAGCGAGTGGAGAATACTCAGCATCCCGGCTCCTTCTCTCAGCCGGCGGCCAGCATCACCGCCCCGGTTACCAATATGTTTGCCAGCGCTAGGGGCAGCAGCAATTTCCAGCCCCATGACATGAGCTGATCGAACCGCGGTCTCGGAAGCGCGGCTCGCAGCAGGATGAAAAAGGAGATAAAGACAAACGTCTTGATGAGAAACCAGACGATGCCCGGCAACACCGGCCCGAGCCAGCCTCCGAAGAAGAGCACTGTTATCATCGACGAAATTAGAACGACCCCAAGATACTCACCCACGAAGAACATTCCGAACTTCATGCCGGAGTACTCCGAGTGAAAGCCCGCGACAAGTTCGCTTTCGGCTTCGGTGAGGTCGAAGGGTAGCCGCCGCGTTTCGGCCACGCCGGCAATCATGAACAGCACGAAGCCGAGGAACTGCGGGATCACGAACCAGAGTCCGCGCTGCGCCTGGACAATCTCCGCGAGACTGAACGATCCGGCCATGAGGACCACGCCCATGAGCGACAGTCCCATGAATACCTCGTAGCTCAGCATCTGTGCGGCGGCGCGCATACCGCCGAGCAGCGCATACTTGTTATCGGAACCCCATCCGGCAAGCACAACGCTGAACACACCCAACGACGACATGCCGAGGAAGAACAGCAGGGCGATGTTGAGGTCGGCGATGATGATGCCCGGTGCGAACGGCACGACGGCGAAGGAAAGCAGCACCGTGACGATGATGATGGTGGGCGCCAATATGAAGACGGGCTTATCGGCGAACGGCGGTATCCAGTCTTCCTTCGTGAAAATCTTGATCATGTCGGCCAGCACCTGCATGGTGCCGAAAGGGCCGACCCGGTTCGGGCCGTAGCGGTCCTGCCAAAGAGCAAGCAGCCTCCGTTCGAGCCAGATGAGGCCCGCCGCCAGGGTGAGCGTTGCAAACAGAATCCCGAATATCGACGCGAGCGGATACGGGCTTGTCATGCCATTTTCGAGAACTTACTCCACGCCGGCAGGCTCATGCCTGTGAACGGCGGAATGCCTGCCGGTACTCCGGCTACTCCTTTCGGCAGGTCCGGAGCGACGCGGACGGGCAGGCGGTGATCGATGCCGCCGATGGTTACCTCCGCCGTATCCTCACCAATCGCGGCGGCGTCTTCGGGAGTCAGTGCGAGATACGGCCCGGGCGCGAGTGACGCCACCGCCGGTGACTGCCGGCTCAGCTCCTCGGAACCGAATACATGATAGATAGGCACGAGCAGCCGCTCACCGCGGCGCGGTTCGAACGCGGGTGGAACCACTGGCCGGATCCCGGCACGCTCAGTTCCATTCCGCGCGAGAATGCGGGTTCCCGAAGGCCCGCCGCGCAACGGCCCGGCGATCTCTTCCTGGAACCGGTTCAGCGACTGAACGGAGTTCCAACCCGGCGCCCAGAAGAACGGAATCAACGGCGGCGGCGGTTGCAGGGAACTCCCTTCCATGGAGAAGCTGAGTGCCGAATCCGGATCGTCGAACGGTTGCGGCTCGCTCACAGTGACGTTGGCGAACATGGCGGTGCGGCCGCTATACCGATGCGGTTCCCGCGGAACCTTCTTGCCGGCGAGGCGCAGCGTGGCGGGCGGCGCGGCCTCGCGAATACCGGCGAACTGCGGAAGGGCGTTCACGGTCGCAGCGATCACATCGTCGAGGGTCATGCCGTCGCCGAGCCAGCGCCAGCTTTCCACTACATAGCCCGCCGGCACGAAGACTTGGAAGAAACGCTGTGCACGGCCTTCGTTGTTTACGAACGTGCCATCACCTTCCGCGAAGGTCGCGGCCGGCAGCACCAACTCTGCTTTGGCTGTGGTACCGCTTTCCAGATGATCGAGCACGACGACGTGCTTCGCCGCCTTGAGCAGCGCATCCACGGTCTCGGACGGAGCGCGGCGATACAGATCGTTTTCCAGCACGATTACCGTTTCGGCCGCGCCGCTGCGCACCGCCTCGACTGCCTCCGAGAGCGTGCCCCCGCCCATCATGGCGAGTCCCACGCTGTTCGGCTCCGGCATCGTGTAGCTCAGCGCCGCTCCGAGTGCCCGCGCCGCACTCGCCGCCGCTTCGAGAATCGCCGCATTGTTCAGGCTCGGTCCGGAAATCACTAGCGGCCGCTCGGCGTTTCTTAGCGCCGCCGCTATGCGCCAGGCGAGCGATCCTTCCTCGGCGCCGCCTGCGACGGCGAACGCGAAGCGCGCAATGTCATCCGGCGCTGCGCGGTAGACCTCCGTGGCGATGCCGTCGAGCCGCGTCGCGTAAGGCGCCGCGATGTAAAGCGGCCCCTTCGCACTCTGCACCGCCTCGCGCACAGCGTGGTCATTCCATGCAGGAATCCGAAGCTTCCCGATGCTGCGTATCGGCTGCTGCCGAACAGATTGCTTGAGGCTCAGCGCCATGCGCGGCGTGGTGTTTGACACATCCTCGCCAACGACGAAGACCGCGTCCGAAAGCTCGATCTCCTTCAATGTTGGGACAGCCACGCCGGAACGCATGATGTCCAGCATCCGCCGCACCAGACGGAGTTCCTCATCTGCCATCCCGATGAAGAAGCCGTTCTCGCCCACGGCGGTTCGGAGCAGGAAATTCGACTCGAGCGACGCACGCGGAGATCCGAGGCCGATCACCCTGCCGGCTGCGAGCAACTCTCCGAGCCGCTCAGCCGCGAAATCGTGTTCGACCGGCCTCCCTTGCCAGCGCGGTTCACGAATGCGCTCTGGGCTGTTGACGAACTCATAACCGTACCGGCCTCGGTCGCACAGAAAGTCCCCGTTGATTTCCGAGTGATACCGGTTCACGACGCGCCGGAGCATGCCGTAACGCTCGGCCGGGCTTGTGTTGCAGCCCAGGCCGCAATGCGTACAGATAGACGGCGCGAACTGCAGGTCCCACTTGCGCGTGTAATGCTGTTTCAGGGTGGCGTCGGTGAAGACCCCGGTCGGGCACACTTCAACGAGGTTGCCGCTGAACTCGCTCTCGAGCACGCCATCCTCTTTGCGGCCGAAATAGACGATGTCGCGGAGCGCAAACGAGTCGAGATCCTGGCCGCCGGCGTAATCGCGATAGAAACGCACGCAGCGGTAGCACTGTATGCACCGGTTCATCTCGTGATTCACAAACGGGCCGAGATACTGGTTGCGGAACGTGCGCTTCGGGAAGCGGTAGCGGCGGTAGTCGTGGCCCGCCATCACGGTCATGTCTTGCAGATGGCACTCACCGCCTTCATCGCAGACGGGGCAATCGTGCGGGTGGCTCATCATCAGCCCCTGGATGATGTTCCTGCGGAATTCCTCCGCTTCGGGATCGTCGATCGAAATGCGCGTGCCTTCCGAAGCAGGCGTCATGCACGCCATCACGAGTTTGCCCTTGGTGTCCTCCTCGTCCTTGAATTGCTTGACCGCGCACTGGCGGCACGCGCCCACCGAACCCATCGCGGGATGCCAGCAGAAGAAGGGCAGGCGGAAGCCAAGGTTCAAACAGACGTCGAGCAGATTGCGGGTGGCGTCCACTTCATACGGCTCATTCTCGATGTAAATCTTCGCCATGTCAGGACAGCCACGGGCAGCGTTTCTCGCGAATGTGCCGCTCGAAATCTTGCCGAAAGTATTTGAGGGCGCTCTGCAAGGGTTCGGCCGCGCCGGGCGCCAGCGCGCAAAACGTGTTTCCCGGCGCAACGAACTTCGTGATCGCCTGTAAATCGTCCAGGTCTCGCGGTTCGCCGTGCCCCTCTTCGATTCCTTCTAGAATCCGTTCCGCCCAGCCGAGGCCGCTCCAGCACGGAGTGCACCACCCGCAGGATTCCTGTGCGAAGAAGTGCTCGAGGTTGAGCGTCATGCCTACGGGGCACGTGCGGTCGTCGAGCACAATCATCGTGCCCGTGCCCATGCGGCTACCGACTTTCTGCACTTCGGTGAAGTCCATCTTCACGTCGAGGTGTTCTTCCGTGAGGAAATCTGTTGACGCGCCGCCTGGCAGGAACCCTCGCAACCGCAGCCCGTCGCGCATGCCGCCGGCGTGCTCTTCCAGGATTTCGCGTGCCGTCGTTCCCATGGGAAGCTCCCACAGCCCCGGGCGCTTCACCTTCCCGCTCGCGCCATAGAGTTTCGTGCCGCCATCCTTGCTCCTGCTCAAGCCCTTGAACCAGTCCACGCCGTTGTTGATGATGTGCGGCACGCAGGCAAGCGTTTCCACGTTATTGATGACCGTCGGCTTGCCCCAGAGGCCGGATACCACTGGGAATGGCGGCTTCGCTCGCGGGTTGGCGCGCTTGCCTTCGAGCGCGTTGAGCAAACCTGTTTCCTCTCCGCACATGTACCGGCCCGCGCTTATGTGCAGGTGAATATCTATGCCGATACCGGTGCCCAACACGTTCTTACCCAGATAGCCCGCCGTATACGCTTCGGCCAGCGCCCTTCGGATTCGTTCGGCGGCGAGCACATACTCGCCGCGAAGGAAGATGTACGCCTTGTCGCCCTCGATCGCACGAACGGCGATCGCCGCGCCTTCGATTACCGAGTGCGGATCGCCCTCGAGCAGCAGCCGATCCTTGAATGTGCCGGGCTCCATTTCGTCCGCGTTCACCGCGACATATTTCGGACGCGGCGCGCCATCGCCGGACGGTACGAGGCTCCACTTCAGCCCTGCCGGGAAGCCCGCTCCTCCGCGGCCGCGAAGGTTGGAGTCCTTCACCGCATCCACGATTTCCTTCGGCGACATCTCGCGCAGCGCTTTGCGCAAACCCTGGTAGCCGCCCGCGCGCTCGTAACCGCCGAGGTCGAGCGCCTCGCCATCGGTTCGGATTCGCGCTGTGAGCGGCTTTTCCATTTACGCGTATCGCTCCAGAATCCGGTCGATACCGGCGGGGCTGACATCGAGGTGTGTGTCTTCGTCGATCATCATCACGGGCGCGTGATCGCACGCTCCCAGGCACACTATGGGAAGCAGCGTGAAGCGTCCGTCGGCGGTGGTTTGACCGAACTCGATCCCCAGGCGCATCCTGAGTTGGTCGCGCAGGCTGCCGTAACCCATGATCCAGCAGCTCACGCTGTCGCAGACGAAAACTACGTGCCGCCCCACCGGCTTGCGGAAAATCAGGTTGTAGAAACTGGCCACGCTATCCAATTCAGTAACAGACATTCCCAGGAAGCCGGCCACATCGGTGAGGGCCTCATCGGAAATCCAGCCCCGATGCCGTTGCACTATGCGGAGCGCATCGATCGAGACAGACTTCCGTTCCGGGTAGTGTGCCGCTTCCTCTTCGATTTCGTGCTGCTCTTGCGGTGTCAGCATGCCGTCACCTGTCCACGTCCGCGAGTACGTAATCCATGGCTCCGAGAACCGCCAGCAAGTCCGGTATCAGCCGTCCGCGGCACAGCAGCGGTAGCATCTGCAAGTGCGGAAAAGACGGCGTGCGGATGTGAGTGCGGTACGATCCCGTACTGCCGTCGCTCACCAGATAGTAACCGTTGTTTCCCTTGCTTGCCTCGATCGGACACAATGCTTCCCCGGGCGGCACCACAGGCCCCCAACTCACGTTCAGGAAGTGCGTAATCAGCGTCTCGATATCGTGCATCGTGTATTGCTTCAGTGGCGGCGTCGTGAGCGGATGGCTGGATTTGTACGGCCCTTCGGGCATGTTATCCACGCACTGCTCAATGATGCGGAGGCTCTGGCGCATCTCCTCGACACGCACGACGGCGCGGTCATAGCAATCGCCGTTCTTGCCGATCGGAATATCGAATTGGAAATCTTCGTATCCGGAGTACGGCTGCTTCTTGCGGAAATCCCACTCGTAGCCGCACGCGCGCAGATTGGGGCCGGTCACACCCCATTCGATCGCCGTATCGGTATCGTATGCGCCGACCCCGACCGTCCGCGCCTTGAAGATACGATTAGCGAGTACCGTGCGGTCGTACTCCTTAAGACGCGGCGGCAGGTATTTCAGGAACTCGCGGACCAGCGCGTCCCAGCCGTTCGGAAGATCCTGCGCGACCCCGCCGATGCGGAACCAGTTGGGGTGCATGCGCGCTCCGCAGATTGTTTCGATAATTGCGAACGCGCGCTCGCGGTCATTGAACGTGTAAAAGACGGGGGACATCTGGCCGAGGTCCTGCGCGAACGTTCCGTACCACACCAGGTGATTGATGATCCGGAACAGCTCGACCAACATCACGCGAATCACACGCGCGCGCGGCGGCACCTCGATTCCGGCCAGTCTCTCCACGGAATGGAGATAGGCCAGGTTGTTCACCACGCCGCTGAGGTAATCGACCCGATCGGTGTACGGAATGTATGTATGCCACGTTTGCCGCTCGCCCATCTTTTCCGCCGCGCGGTGGTGATACCCGATGTCCGGGACCGCATCGACGATGACCTCGCCGTCGAGTTGCAGCACGATCCGCAGCACGCCGTGCGTACCCGGATGCTGCGGCCCGACGTTCAGAAACATGAAGTCCGTATCGTCGCGGCTGCGCGACATGCCCCAGTCTTCGGGACGAAATAGAAGCAGTTCCTGCTCGGCGCGTTCCTTCTCCGGGGTCAACCGGTACGGCTCCATTTCGGTCGCGCGTGCCGGATGCTCTTTGCGCAGCGGATGCCCTTTCCAACCCCTCGGCATCAGGATGCGCTCGAGGTGTGGATGGCCCTCGACGACTATGCCGAACATATCCCACAGTTCGCGTTCGTACCAGTTCGCCGACGGCCAAATACCCGTGACGGTTCCGATGGAGAGTGCTGAATCCTGCAAAGCGGCCTTGATGCGGATGTACTCGTTGCGCCCGAATGAGAACAGCGTATACACCACGGTGAAATCGCTCGGCGGCTGTCCGCGCCGGTTGACGCGCTCACGCTCGTCGATAGCAGTGATGTCGTAAAGCATGCGATACGGCCGCTCGATATCGAACTTAAGCCAACGAACGACCTCCTGTACGTTTTCGCGCGGCGTCCAGAAGGTCGGTATTCCGTCTCGCGTCTCCTGCCTCGCAACCAGGGGCGCGCCAAACTTCTCTTCGAGTAGATTGAGAACCGGCGCGCTCGCAATCATAGCTGCGTGAAACTCTCGTCGGGCGATGTGAGCACGGTCATCCGTTGCCGCTCCGCCCGCTTAAGATCGCGGTTGGACGGCATCGAAGGACGCTCGACGCCTTGCGGCCCCAGCACCCAGCTCAGCGGCCGTTTCTCCGCGCCGACAGCGTCGCGCAACAGCAGCAGGCCCTCCATGAATGTGTCGGGGCGCGGCGGGCAGCCCTGCACATAGACGTCTACCGGCAGGAACTTGTCCACGCCCTGGACGACGCTGTAGACATCGTACATGCCGCCGGAATTCGCGCACGAGCCCATCGAGATCACCCAGCGCGGCTCCATCATCTGCTCGTACAGGCGCTGGATCACAGGCGCCATCTTGATGAATACCGTTCCGGCGATCACTATCACATCCGCCTCGCGCGGCGTTCCGCGGATCACTTCCGCTCCGTAGCGTGCGATGTCGTACTTGCTCGTGATACTGGTGGCCATTTCGACATAGCAGCACGAGAGGCCGAAATTGAACGGCCACATCGAGTTTTTCCGGCCCCACGCGATCAGCTTCTCGAGTTTCGCGAGGATCACGTTGCGCCGTACCGACTCCTCAAACGGACCTGTGTCCGGTTGAACGAGGCCCGAGTTCGTTCCGGTCGTCCACCAGTTCATGCGCTTACATTCCAGTCGAGAGCGCCCACCCGCCACAAGTAACCGAGCACGATGGCGAGGATGCCCACAAAGGTCACCATCTCCCAATAGCCGGCCCAGCCCAGTTCGCGGCCGGCCACAGCCCACGCATAGATAAACACGGCTTCCAGGTCGAAGACGACGAAGAACACCGCGACCAGATAGAACTTCGCCGAAAGGCGCACGCGTGCGGTGCCCTGGGATATGATTCCGGATTCATACGGCGAGCCTGTCGCGGGGTCGTCGTGCCGCTCGCCGAGCAGCCAGGACACAACAAGCATGCCTACAACGACTGCAATTACCGCGAGGAAATAGACTCCCAGAGGCCAGAGCATCGACAGCTTCCCCTCCAGCGAACTTAGCTCCATTCTAACTCGAACGCGTAAGAACGACATATCGCACGCTATAATCGGAATCAAAGGCCGTTCGCCTGGGAGGGGTCCGCACAATGAAGATCGGAATTCTCGGAGCGGGGCACATCGGCGGCACCGTTGCGCGCCTCTTTATCAATGCCGGGCATGAGGTTGCGATCAGCAATTCCCGGGGTCCGGAATCACTTCAGGAACTCGTCTCCGAGCTCGGTCCCCGCGCCCATGCGATGACCGTAGAGCAGGCGGCTCGCTTCGGAGATATCGTGCTCCTCGCCGTGCCTTGGCGCAAGGCGGAGGCATTGCCTCCTCCGAAAACCGTCGCCGGGAAAATCGTCATCGACGCCATGAACCCATACAGCGCGTCCGGGGAAGCCATCGACCTCGCTGGCACAACCTCCAGTGAAGAAGTGGTGAAGCGGCTGCCGCAGGCGAGGTTGGTGAAAGCGTTCAACACAATCTACTATCAACACCTCGCGACTCGTGGCAGGAAGGATCTTCCCGTCGAACAGCGCCATGCGGTATTCATCGCCGGCGACGACGAGGACGCCAAGCGCACGGTCGCGCGCCTCATCGAGCAAATCGGTTTTGCTCCCGTCGATACCGGCAGCCTGCGCGAGGGCGGCCGCAAGCAGCAGCCGGATTCGCCCATCTACAATCGCCCGATGACAGCCCGCGACGCGAAGCAGACGCTTGCCGCTGGCCCGCGCACCGCATCGGGCTGAGCCCGTCTTCCGGTGATAGCCTGAAGTTTTCGTGATCGTCTCAGCCAGCTACAAGACCGATATCCCGGCGTTCTATGGACCGTGGTTCGCCAACCGCCTCAGGGCGGGGTACTGCCGCGTGTTGAACCCCTACGGCGGCAAGCCCTTCCGGGTCTCGCTGATGCCAGGGGACGTCGAGGCATTCGTGTTCTGGACCAGGAACATCGGGCCGTTTCTCACGCACCTTCCCGAGGTGCGCCGGCGCGGTCTGCCGTTCGTAGTCCAGTACACAATCAACGCGTACCCGCGAGCGCTCGAGTCTTCGGTGATCGATGCGACCCGCTCCGTGGAGCATGTGAAGGCGCTGCACGATGAGTACGGCCCGCGTGTTGCCGTGTGGCGGTATGACACCATCGTGCTCTCGTCGATCACGCCGCCTGATTTCCACGTGCGGAACTTCGAACGAATCGCGCGCTCTCTCGAAGGCTACACCGACGAGGTGGTGGTCTCATTCGCGCAGATCTATCGCAAGACGAAGCAGAACATGGATCGCGCGGCTCTCGCTGCGGGTTTCACATGGAGCGACCCGCCCGCTGAAGACAAGCACGCCCTGTTGAGCACGCTGGCCTGCTGCGCGCGCTCGTTCGGCATCGCATTGAGCGTTTGCGGGCAGCGCGAGTTCCTGTCCGGTGAAATCTCCGATGCCCGCTGCATAGATCCTGTGCGGCTGAGCGATGTGGCAGGCCGGGCAGTCCACGCGCCCGCCCGCGCCCACCGTTCGGGTTGCGGCTGCTGTCAATCGCGCGACATCGGCGAATATGATACCTGCCCGCACGGCTGCGTGTACTGCTACGCCGTCCGCAGCCGTTCGACAGCTCGCGAGCGGTACCGCGCGCACGATCCCGAAGGCGAATTCCTCTTCGCGAAACCCTCAGTGTGATACCTTCTACTCGTGCAGACCCCGCCGCTGAACGCGCACGACATACAGGCGCTGTTGGAATCCCCCGCATGGCACGAGCGAAAATTCCTCTTCGCGCTGCTTGGCGCCGACGCCGCGAGTGCCGCCGCGCTGGGGTACAGTCTCGGGCCTGACCCGCTTCACCCGGAATTCGCTTTCCTGGCGGTGGCCGTGGGCGAACGCAGGCGTTCGTTCGTAGTTCTGAAGCCCGACGCCGCCTCTCTTACCCTCGTGACTTTCGACATCGTACCCTCGCCCCGCGCCATTTATCATCTGGAAGGCTTCGCGGAACCCGTTCTCCGCGGAAACGTGGTCACGGCCGCCCTGCCTTCGCGGCGCGCGGTGAAAGCTTCGATCCTCCTTCCGGGAGATGACGGAAAGATCGAGGCCGCGACGGGCCGCATCGCGATCTCCCAGACGAGCGCATCGCCCGAAAGCCTGTTTCTCTGCGCCATGCAGTTTGGCCAAACCTCAGCCGAGCGCGTCGAATTCGTCGGGAGTGTCGATCTCGCCGGAGTTCGCGCGGGCGAGTGGGTGATCCTCTTTCACAACGAGGTCCGCAGCGCCCGCGAGCCGCAGTTCTTTTTCGTCGAGCGCGAAGGTCCCGTGAAGTGCCTGGTCGGCGGTCTCGCCCCCGGCGCGTGGGAGCTCTGGCACAACGGATTCGTGAAGGATCCGTCTCTCGAAGTGAGTCCGCGCGCCGGTGCGCTCTACTTCGAAGGGCTTGCCGGCAACTACTTTTTTCGCAGGTATAGCTGAGGGCTCGCTCAGTTCAGCACGAGAACCGCCATCCGGCCGTCCGTCTCCAGCTTGTCTCCTGTGGCATTCTCGCTGTGCCGGGGCGCATCCGGGCGTTCCACAAGCGACAGCTCTTTGACCCGCCCCGTGAACACAAGGTCGCTCACCACCTTCGCTCGCTCCCGGTCGATCTCCGAATCGATCTTGTGGATGAAGTTGCGTTTCTCGGGCGAGAACTCAATCCCGATGTCGTGCGTCGCGGCGCACACCCAGATCGTGCGTCCCTGGAACGTTCCCGGCCTCCGCCAGATTCTCAAGTGGTGCCGCATCGCGAACGTATTGTTCTGCTTCTGGAACACGAGGTCCGGCTTGTTGCCGTCGAGCAGCAGCACCGACATCGGTGCTTCCTTGTATCCGCGTGATTCCGCCACCGCTCGAACCACCTCGAGCCCGGAACCCGTATTCAACTGCGCGGCCGTCGCCCAGCCCGCGGCCTGGAACGTTGCCGTAAGCTGCTCCTCGGAGCCCAGGAACATCAGGTTGGTGAGGTCCGAAGGAATCGGCTGTTCTCCCGGCGTTGTGGTTTGCCAGGGCTGGGAATTCACCAGGGCGTAAATATCCGCCTCCGGCGAGACGGGAACGATTGGCGACGCGGTCCCCGGCGCAGCTTTCCAGTCCACGGCCTTTTGCAGCGCGACCTTCATCTCGACGCCCGGTTCGTACACGATCTCCGGCTCTGGCTCTTTGAAGATGGAGGACTTCAAGCCCTGAAGAAAATCGCCGAGCTTGCCGTACTTCTTCGCGACCCGCTCGACGCCCTGGTCAAGCCTCGCGGTGGGAGTTTCAGACGCGAGAATGCCCGTGATCCGTCCAGTCCGATCCACCGTCTCCCGTGCGTTATCGACCGCGGTGATGCGGCCTTCAATCTTGGCATCGCCGAGCGAGGTGAATGCGATATCGAGTGTTGCACGTTCGTCGGGCGCGGTGATCGGCGTCGCCTTCGTGACCTCGCCGCGCAACGGCGTACCCGCCTCGACGGCGATAGTTCCGTCAACCACAACCGGCCGTATCAGCACCGCCTCCACCGCGTCTTTCGGTTTGGATGCGTTGCTGGCCACCTTTGTCTTGAGGCGGACTTCCAACTCGGTTCCGGCGGGTAGAACAGCCGCGGCGAGCGCACGAATGCTCAGGCAAACGGCAAGGGGAGCAGCGTACTTCCAGGTCATTCTGCACCTCGATGTTAACACGCGGCAACACGCTGCAAGCTATGATAAAAAGATGCTTACCCCCTCGGAGTCCAGTCCTTCAGCCGGCGCGCAGGAGGTCATGGACCTGGAACGCCAGTACCTGTTGCAAAACTACGGCAGGTATCCGCTCGTGCTCGATCGCGGAAAGGGCTGTTACCTTTACGATCTGGATGGAAAACGTTACCTCGACCTCATCGCCGGCATCGGTGTGAGCGCGCTCGGCCACGCTCATCCGCGGATCATGCGAGTGGTTCGCGAGCAGGCGGCGCGTCTGATCCATTCCTCGAACCTTTACTATCACGAGTATCAGGGGCGCCTCGCCCAGCGGTTGGCCGCCATCAGTGGACTCCAGCGCAGTTTCTTCTGCAACTCCGGAACCGAAGCTATGGAGGCCGCCATCAAGATGATCCGGTCCCACGGCGGAAAGTGCGGGCCGGAGAAGCACGAAATCGTGTCGCTCGATAATTCGTTCCACGGCCGGACCATCGGCGCCATCTCGGTGACCGGCCAGGCGAAGTACCGCAAGGATTTCGAGCCCCTGCTTGCCGGGGTGAAATTCATCCCTCCGGACGACATGGCAGCCGCCGAGGCGGCCATCGGCCCGAATACGGCAGGCGTCATCATGGAGTGGATTCAGGGCGAGGGTGGTGTCTACCCGCTCAACCCCGAGTTTGTGCAGAAGGTCGCGCATCTGGCGAAGCGGCACAACGCCTTGCTCGTGTTTGATGAAATCCAGTGCGGCGTCGGACGCCCGGGCAAGTATTTCGCCTACCAGTTGGCCGAGCCCGCGATCCTGCCCGATATCGCGGTCGCCGCCAAGCCGCTTGCCTGCGGTCTGCCTCTCGGCGTGCTGATCGCCAATGAAAGAGCCGCCGCGACGATCGCTCCAGGAATGCACGGCACCACGTTTGGCGGCGGCCCGTTGGCCTGCCGCGTGGCGCTCGAGTTCCTTGACATTCTGGAAGGGCTGCTGCCCTCAATACATTCTCTGGGCGCCCAGTTCCGCGCCGAGCTTTCCGGGTTGTCCCGTCACTTCGGATTCATCCGCGAGGTCCGGGGTTTCGGCTTGATGATCGGCATGGAGCTGGACATCCCGGGCAAGCAAATCGTCCTCGACGCAATGGCCGAAGGTCTGCTGATCAACTGCACGCACGATAAGGTGCTGCGGTTCCTGCCGCCCTACATCATCACCGCGAAGGAAGTCGACCGTGCGGTCAGCGTGCTGACGAAAGTGCTGAAACGCGCGGCTGCGTAACCCGCGCGCTCGCGCACACACGAACCGTATCAGGGCCGCCGCGGTTGCATAACCCGCGTGGCCCGCGCACCCACACGAGTCGTATCAGGGCACGGCTTCAGCCGTCGCGGTTGCATAACCCGCGCGCTCGTGCACCCACACGAACCGTATCAGGGCACGGCTTCAGCCGTCGCGGTTGCATAACCCGCGCGCTCGCGCACCCACACGAACGGTATCAGGGCACGGCTTCAGCCGTCGCGGTTGCATAACCCGCGCGCCCGCGCATCCACACGAACCGTATCAGGGCACGGCCTTGGCCATCGCGGCTGCATAACCCGCGGGCCCGCGCACCCACACGACTGTATTAGGGCACGGTTGCATAACCCGCGTGCTCGTGCACCCACACGAACCGTATCAGGGCACGGCTTTAGCCGTGCCGTACAGCGCCACAATCACTGGGCTTTAGCCCCTGCTGCCGGCTTTCACCGGACTCACCGTCACCTCAGCCCGTACCCTCGGATAATCCGCAACGTGCGGTTCCAGCGCGTCTTCTTGAAAAAGTTCTTCGCCAGATCGGCCATGTGGTCCAGGTTGATGATGTTCGGATCGGCCAGCCTCTCTGTCGGAGCATCGTAGGACCAGAAGACCAGCAGCGGTTTGCCGATGATGTTCTGCCGCGGCACGAATCCCCAATAGCGGCTGTCGAGCGAATTGTCGCGGTTGTCGCCCATCGCGAAGTAGTGATCGGGCGGCACCACGACCTCGCCGTTCACCACGTTCTGCTCAAGCATTGCCAAACCCGGCGCCTCGAGCCGGACATTCGGCTCTCCCGGAAAATTGTCCCGGTAGGAATCGAAGTAGGCGGTCTTGTGGAACACGTACGGCTCCGCGACCGGCGCGCCGTTGAGGTACAACTGCTTGTTCACGATCCGCAGGCGGTCGCCGGGCACGCCAATCACGCGTTTGACGTAGTTCTGCCGCAGGTCGATGGGCCAGCGGAACACGATGATGTCGCCGCGCGCAACCTCGCGGTATGGCAGGATGTAGCTGCTCAGCGGCCCGTCCGGAGCGTATGACAGCTTATCGACCAGCAGGTGGTCTCCCCGGAGCAGCGTATCTTCCATCGAGACCGTTGGAATCACGTATGGCTGGACGAGCGAAGTCGTCGCAAACAGAAGCAGAATGAGCGTGATCGCCCATTCCGCAATCGCCGGACGGCGCGTTCCCTCTGGCGATTCCGTAGCGGCAGTCTCTGCCACCTGCGCCGTGCTTTCGTTTTCAGCCACGATTACATGCCCGGGTATGCCCGCACCAGCTTGAGTGTCCTTCGCCAGCGCGTTTTCGTGAAAAAGTTCACCGCAATGTCCAGCAGATGGTCCGGATTCACCGGCCTGGAATCCATTAGTGCCTCGGTCGGCGCATCATAGGACCAGAAGATGATCAGCGGTTTGCCGATGATGTTTTCTCGCGGCACGAATCCCCAATAGCGGCTGTCGGACGAATTGTCGCGATTGTCCCCCATCGCAAAGTACTGCCCCGGGGGCACCACGAGTTCGCCGTTGACCACGTTCCCCATCAGCATGCTCCGCGCGCGCGAGTCTACGAACATGCTCGGCGGGGCGGGGAAGTTGTCGCGGTAGGAATCGAAGTTCCGCGCGATGTGTTGAACGTAAGGCTCGCTGAGTTTCCGGCCGTTGCGATAAACGTCCTTGTTGACGAGCTTGATCCGGTCGCCCGGGACGCCAATCACCCGCTTTACATAGGGTTGTCTGGGGTCCGGCGGCCACCGGAAGACGATAATATCCCCGCGCTGCACATCCTTGTAAGGCAGCAAGTGGTTGGCGACGCCATCGGAAGGTGCGTAAGCCAGCTTGTCCACGAACAGGTGGTCGCCGATCAGGATGGTGCTTTCCATCGATCCGGTCGGCACTACGAACGCCTGCAACAGGGTCGTCGTCCCGAACAGCAGGACGATGATGAGCACAGTCCACTCGGCAATGAACCCGCGCGGCTTATCCCCTGCTGGCCGGTCCTTTGCGTCTGCCATCGGAGTGCCCTAATTGGCGGAATACCCCTGCACCAGCTTGAATGTGCGGCGCCAGCGCGTCTTTGTGAAGAAATTCTGCACAAGGTCCCGGAGGTGGTCGAAGCCGAGCGTCGGTCCCGATAACGCCTCGGTGGTCGCGTTGTAGGACCAGTAGATGATCAGCGGCTTCCCGATGATGTTTTCTCGCGGCACGAATCCCCAGTAACGGCTGTCGAGTGAGGAATCGCGGTTGTCGCCCATCGCGAAGTAGCTGCCGGGAGGAACGATCACCTCATCGTTTACTACATGCTTGTCCAGCATGTCCAAGCCGCGGTCGAGGACTTGTGAATTCGCAGGACCGGGAAAATTGTCGCGGTATGGGTCGATCCATTCGGTCTTGTGATAGACGTACGGCTCGTTGAGCTTCTTCCCGTTACGGTAGACCTGCTTGTCAACCAGCCTGATCCGGTCGCCCGGCACACCGATGACGCGCTTGACGAATGTCTGGTTGATGTCCTCGGGATAGCGAAAGACGATGATATCCCCGCGCTTCACGTCCTCATAGGGCAGCAGGTGCTGGGCCACGGAGCCCGATGGAGCGTAGCTCAGCTTATCCACCAGCAGATGGTCGCCGATCAGCAACGTGTCCTCCATCGAGCCGGTCGGGATGACGAAGGCCTGCACCAGCGTCGTCGTCCCGAACAGCAGCAGGATGATGGTGACCGTCCACTCGGCGATCGTCCCGCGGTGTGTGTCGTGTCTGCCGTTCTTCGATCGCTCCGGCGTCTCTTCCGCCACGGTAGGTTTCGTTCGATCCAAGGCTCTCCTCGATTGCGTCAACCTTTTATTGTATCCGGTCGGACGACGGCCCTCTCGCAAAGCGGCGCAGGCGGAACAACTCGGAGAAGGAGATGCCGATGTCCAGTACCCCGAGTCCGCTTACCGCTCCCTTCAGGTAAGGGCTGTTCCACACCTCGGTGAACCCGGGCGCCAGGCCCGCGATGAAGTTGCGCTGCCACAGATCCAGCCAGGGGAACAGCACCAGGAAGATGCCGATTTCAAAGCAGAAGAACACGTACACTAGCGCGCCGAGCTTATGCCACCAGCGGTGGTTTCCCCCTTCTTCGACAGCCACGTTTTCATCTGCCCGCGCCGGATCGTCTATCCCCATCGCCAAATCACCCCGCATGCCCCATTGCCACCCCCGGGCGCCATGCGAAATGCAACTCCTCCCGGAGCGAGAGGATTGGCCAGAATGACCGTGGGCACGCGGCGCGAACCGGTTCGTAGCTGAAGCGGTGCTGCATCGTCGGACCGTACGCGGTCAGCGCCTGCAAATGTTCCGCCGTAGCGTATCCTTTGTGGCGCGCCAACCCATATTCTGGGAACGCACGGTCCCACTCCCTCATGCACTCGTCCCGCGCCGTCTTGGCAAGGATCGATGCCGCCGCGATCGCCTGGCACCGCGCATCGCCATGAACCACGCGATTGTAGGGAAGGGAAATGTCCAGACGAACACCGTCCAGGAGGGCGTAATCGGGAGGCGGGGCGAGTTGTTCCAAGGCGCGCGTCATGGCCAGGCAGGAGGCGTTGTATATGTTGATCCGGTCGATAACGAACGCATCGACGGCCGCAACTGCCCAGGCCACCGACCGCTCCCGAATCCCGGCCGCGAGTTCCTCGCGGCGTTCCGCCGGAAGCTCTTTGCTGTCCCGCAAGCCGTAGATGGGGCGTTCCGGACAAAGAATAACGGCGGAAGCGTACACCGAGCCGAACAGCGATCCGCGGCCCGCCTCATCGGCGCCCGCCACGAGCGCAAAGCCCGCTTCGCGCGCCTCGCGCTCCAAAGTCCCCTGGCACCGGAATCTCCGCTTCCGCCCTGCCGGCAAGCTCTTACCGCTCTTTGAGCCGCGCCGCCTTTCCTTTCAGCGCCCGAAGGTAGTACAGCTTCGACCGCCGGACCTTTCCGGTCCGCACTACGTCGATGTGATCGATCACCGGCGCGTTCAGCGGGAAAATGCGTTCCACGCCCTGGCCAAAGCTGATCTTGCGCACAGTCACCGTCTCGCCCATCCCCGAATTCTTGCGGGCGATCACCGTGCCTTCGAAAGCCTGCAGCCGCTCTTTGTCGCCTTCCTTGATCTTTACATGGACCCGTACGGTATCGCCCGGGCGAAACTCCGGCGCGTTGTCGCGCTGCTTGCTGCTCACATACTTGTTCAAAAGCGAGTTATTCATTGTGCTTCCCTGATTCCTGTAATTCCTGCTCGGGCAAACCTTCTGCTACATTTTCTCCCGCCAGCAGATCGGGCCGCAGCCGCCGGGTCTTTTCCAGCGCCGCCTCCCGCCGCCAGCGGCGGATCTCTTCATGATGCCCGCTCAACAGAACTTCGGGCACCTTCCAGCCGCGGAACTCCGCCGGCCGGGTGTATTGCGGGCAGTCCAGAATCGCCGCGGCGTCCGAGCCGCTAAACGATTCATTCACTGCCGAAGCCTCATTGCCGAGCACGCCCGGCAGCAGCCTCGCGACGGCATCGATCACCACCGCCGCCGCCAGCTCGCCGCCGCTCAGCACGTAATCGCCGATCGAGATCTCCTCGTCGACCAGGTGCTCGGCCACACGCTCATCTACTCCTTCGTAACGGCCGCAGATCAGCAGCAGGCCATCAAGCGAAGCAAACCGCCGCGCCATGCCCTGATCGAACAGCCGGCCCTGTGCCGAGAGCAGGACCACCTTGCGGTCCACATCCCGGGCTGGCCAGATAGACTCGACCGCCTCAAACACCGGCGCCGGCTTCATGAGCATTCCCTCACCGCCGCCGAACGGCCGGTCGTCCACTGTCCGGTGCCGGTCCTCCGTCCAGTTTCGCAGGTCGTGGATGTGAATATCCAAAACACCCGCCGACCGCGCCCGGGCCACCACGCCGTGCTCGAACGGCCCCCGGAAAAACTCCGGGAAGATCGTGAGCACTTCAAACGTCATTCCGTACTCTCCGGCGCCTTCCGTTTCAGCGGCGCGCCCAAATCCTTCAACCCTTCCGGCAAATCCACCAGAATCCGGCGCCCGGCGATGTCGATCTCAACGCAAATCGAACGCGCGAATGGGATGAGCAGCGGCTCACCCTGCCCCGTCACCTCAAGCAGTTGCGGACCGCCGTACTCCTTCCATGCGGTCACGACTCCGAGCCGTTCCCCGCTGGCGCGTTCAACCACTTCGCAGCCGAGCAGGTCCGACTGGAAATACTCTCCCTCAGAAAGCTTGCGGCGCGCCTCCAGCGGAATTCGAACCTCGGCGCCCTTCAGGGCTTCGGCCTCCGAAATCGAATCCACGCCGCGAAACTTGAAGATCAGCCCGCCCCGGTGTTCCCACACCGCTTCGAGCCCAATCGGGCGCTCTCCCGGCGCTCCAGGCGCATCGAAGAGAAACACCTCCTGCAAATCCTGAAACCGCTCGGCGCCGCCGCTCAACGAAACCGCGAACACCTCCCCGTGCCTGCCCCACGCGCGGCCAAGCACGGCCAGGGCGACCCACTTCTCTTCCGGCTGAGATTCCCCCGATTGCAGTCGATTTACTCCAGAATCTCCAGTGTAAAACGCCGGTTGAGCTTCATACCAGCAGCTCCCAGAATGGTTCGGATCGAGCGCGCGGTTCTCCCCTGCTTGCCGATTACCTTTCCCAAGTCACTGGGGGCCACCCGAAGTTCCAAAACGGTGACCTGTTCGCCCTGTACTTCCCGGACGGCAACTTGATCGGGGATGTCTACCAGAGCTTTCGCAATATCCTCAACGAGTTCCTTCATCCCTGCCATCCCAGCGCCTCCCTGTTGACTCGATGATATCATTCCCCATACGAGGAACGTTCTATCCCAAACAACTCAAAGCGCCTTATGGTTCGCCTGCCTTAGCTTGCCGGCTCTGCTACAGGGGCCGGATTCTTCTCGATCAACCGCGCGACGGTGTCAGAAGGCTTCGCTCCCTGCTTCAACCAGAGGGCGATCCGGTCGTGGTCCAGTTTCACTGTCGCCGGCTGGCTCACCGGGTTGTAGTAGCCCACTACTTCCACCGCGCGGCTGTCCCGCGCCCTTTCCTTGTCAATGACCACCACGCGGTAGGACGGCTTCTTCTTCGCGCCAAATCGCGCCAATCGAATCATCAGCATAGGTGATTACTTGTTCGCTCCTGATCTCTCGTTCACGGCCGCTGCCCGAGGATGTCGGGCAGCTTCAACTTGCCCAGCTTCTTCCCCAGGAATCCGCCGGAAAAACTCTTCATCATCTTCCGCATCTGCGAATATTGCTTCAGCAGTTGATTCACTTCCTGTACGGTCGTCCCGCTGCCGCGCGCAATCCGCCGCCGCCGCGAGCCGTTAATTAGCATGTGATTAGCGCGCTCCTTGGCGGTCATCGAGTCGATGATCGCCACCACGCGCGTAATCTCGTTCTCATCCACCTTAACGTTCTTCAGATCCTTCAACATGCCGACCTGCGGCATCATTCCCAGGATCGATTCCAGCGGGCCCAGCTTGCGCAGTTGCCGGATCTGGTCGCGGAAATCCTCCAGCGTAAACTCGTTGTCGATGAGTTTCCGCTGCATCTCCTCGGCCTTCTTCTGGTCGATCTGCTCCTCGACCTTCTCGATGATCGAGAGCACATCGCCCATGCCGAGAATGCGCGAAGCCACCCGGTCCGGGTGGAACGGTTCGAGCGCGTCGAACTTCTCGCCCACGCCGACGAACTTCAGAGACTGGTTTGTGACTGTCCGGATCGAGAGTGCCGCACCGCCGCGCGCATCGCCGTCCATCTTGGTCAGGATCACGCCCGTAATGCCCAGCCGTTTGTGGAATTCCTCGGCTGACTTGATGGCGTCCTGCCCGGTCATCGCATCGGCCACGAACAGGATCTCGGTGGGTGAGAGCAGGCCTTTCAACTCCTGCAACTCGGTCATGAGCTGTTCGTCGATGTGTAGCCGGCCGGCCGTATCCACCAGCAGCACGTCGCGGCCGGTGTTCGCAGCTTCTTTCCTTGCTCCGCGCGACAGTTCCGCCGGCGTGGTCTCTTCCGGGGTCCCCGCATGAACCGGCAGCTTCAACTCGCGGCCGATCACGCTCAACTGCTCCCGCGCCGCCGGACGATAGACGTCCACCGAGACCATCAAGGGGTTGTGGCCATTTTTGGATAGCCACCGCGACAGCTTGCCGGTCGTGGTGGTCTTGCCCGAACCCTGGAGTCCAACGATGAAGATGACCGTCGGCGGCTCATTGGCGAACCGCAGCTTCGATTGGTGGCTGCCGAGGATCTTGACCAGCTCCTCGTTGACGATCTTCACCACCTGCTGGGTCGGCGAAAGCGCGGTGAGCACTTCTTCGCCCATCGCCTTTTGCTTAATGTTTTCAATGAGTTGTTTAACGACCCGGAAGTGGACGTCCCCCTCGAGCAGCGCAACCCTGATTTCGCGCAGGGCTGCTTCCATGTTCGCAGCCGTCAGCTTGCCTTCGCCGCGAAGGTTCTTGAAGACGCGTTGCAGCTTATCAGATAAATTCTCAAACATGGTTCGGAGCCATACTTCTGGCGTGTGGTGGGAACCGACACACTACCGCCATCCGGCAGTAATCTCATTATAAGCTATCAGCTTCCGAATGTTGGGGCTTGCGTCAAAACCAACGGAATACGCGCAGAATCACCAACAGAACCGCCGTAATCGCCGTAATCGCCGCCCCGACGATCGCCCCGCCGTGGGGTGAACTCTTCCAGGGCAGGCCATCGACGTTCATCCCGTAAATGCTTGAGATGATCACCGCCGGCAGCGCCGCGGTTCCGAGCACGGTCAGAACCTTCATGACCTGGTTCGTGCGGTTCGCCACGCTCGAAAGATAGATATCGAGCGCCCCGTTCAGCAGGTCCCGCTGCGTCTCGACCAGGTCCAGGTTCCGCGCCACGTGATCGTACACGTCGCGGAGGAAAGGCCACATATCGCGCCCGATCAGGTCGCACTCGATCCGCTGAAGGTGCCCCGCCACATCCCGCGTATTGACCAGCACGCGCCTCAACTGTATGAGTGCCCGTTTGGTCTGGAAGATTTTCTGAAGCGCCTCGGGACTCGGGCTGTCGAGCACCTGATCTTCGAGCTCGTCGATGGCGTCGCTGAAGGCATCGAGAACTGGCAGATACGAATCAACAACGCCGTCCATGAGGCGGTACAGCACCTGATCCTGCCGCAGCGATGCCCAGTTCGTCCGGATCTGATCGACCAGAGGCCCGCTCGCGCAGCCGCCATCCTCCTGCACCGTAATCAGGAAGTCGCGCCCGAAGAAAATATCCAGGTCGCAGACGTCCAACTCTCCATCCTTCATCACCACCGGCTTGAGCACCACGAAGAGGTAGCCGTTGTATTCCTCCACCTTTGCGCTCTGATTACGGTGGCGGCAGTCCTCGACGTGCAAGGGATGAAGGTGGTAGAGCGCGGCGAGGCGGTCCAACTCCGGGTCCTGCGGGTCGCGTATGTCGTGCCAGGACATGGTCTACAGAATCAGCATGCAGTCGCCGTAGGAATAAAAGCGGTAGCCGCTTGCGACCGCATGCCGGTAAGCGTCCAGTATAAGGTCCTTTTCCGCGAACGCGGAGACCAGCAGCAGCAGGCTGCTCTTCGGAAGATGGAAGTTGGTCAGCATTGCCCCGGCCGCCTTGAATTCGAATCCGGGGTAAATGTACAGGCTCGTATCGCCGCTCGATTGTACGAACCCCTGCCCCCGCGCCGCGCTTTCGATCGTTCGCACGCCGGTGGTGCCCACCGCAACCAGCCTGCTCGCGGCCCGCAGTTTTGCCGCGTTCTCTTCGGTGATCTCGAAGAACTCCGGGTGCATCCGGTGTTCCTCGACCCGCTCCGTCCGGATGGGCTGGAACGTACCCAGGCCCACATGCAGCGTCACGTATGCGATCTCCACGCCCGCCGCGCGGCACTGCTCCAGAATCTCCGGCGTGAAGTGAAGCCCCGCTGTCGGCGCCGCGACCGACCCGGGGTGTGACGCAAACACCGTTTGATAGCGCTCTCGGTCGGCCGTCTCGTCCGCTCGCTTGATATACGGCGGCAGGGGCACGTGCCCGATGCTGTTGAACTTCTCAAACAAATCGCCGTCGTAGTCGAACCGCACCGTGCGCTCGCCGAACGTCCCGCGGCCCGTAATTTCGGCCTCCAGTTCCTCGCCAAACCGGATGCGTTCGCCCACCTTCATCTTGCGCCCGGGGTGGACCAGAACCTTCCACACCTTCCGGTCTCCCGGTTCCGGCCGGACCAGGAACACCTCGACCTCGCCTTTCAGAAACTCCTTCCGGGCGGGGTTCTTTTTCCCGACCGGCAGAGCATGCACGCCGGCGCGATGCCCATACAGCCTGGCTGGGAACACCTTGGAATCGTTCAGGACGAGGCAGTCGCCTGGTCGAAGGAAGCTCGGGAACTCGCGAAAGGTGCGGTCCTCCCAACGCCGCTCGGTCCGGTGGACCACCAGCATGCGCGACGCCGCGCGGTCTTCGAGCGGACGCTGTGCGATCCGGTCCTCGGGCAGGGGATAATCAAATTCGGAGAGGTCCATGCCTCTTCGAAGGATAACAGCCGTTTGCGAATTCTAGGTATTGAGTCATCCTGCGACGAAACCGCCGCTGCCGTCGTGGAGGATGGGACGCGGATTCTGTCGTCCGTCGTCGCATCCCAGCTCGACACGCACGGGAAATACGGAGGTGTGGTGCCGGAACTCGCCTCTCGCGAGCACCTGCGCGCCGTTGTTCCGGTGGTACGGGCAGCCCTCGAACAGGCGTGCACGGACTACTCCGGCTTGTCGGCCATCGCCGTCACTGCCGGTCCGGGGCTTGTGGGCGCGCTGCTGGTGGGGCTGACCTACGCCAAGGCGCTCTGCCTCGCGCGGGGATTGCCGCTCGTGGGAGTGAACCACATCGAAGGCCACATTCACGCGGTGATCTCGCAGGCCGAACGCCACGGAACACCGATAGAGTATCCCGCACTCGCCCTGGTCGTCAGCGGAGGCCATACCCACCTGTTCGAGCTCGATGGCGAAGCGCACTACCGTCTGCTCGGGAAAACGCGCGATGACGCCGCGGGCGAGGCGTTCGACAAGGTCGCAAAGCTGCTCGGTTTCGGCTACCCGGGAGGTCCGGTGATCGACAAGCTCGCGCCCTACGGCAACCCGCGGGCCGTACGGTTCACCCTCGCTCACATGAAGGGGAATACGCTCGATTTCAGCTTCAGCGGCTTGAAGACCGCCGTGCTGCGTTGGTTCCAGCAGCACGACATGGCCGCCGAGGTCGAACAGCGCCGCGAACTTCTGCGGGCCCATTCCCGGCCATCGGTCGAGCAGTGGCTCACGGTGACTCCGCAGCGCACGCTTGACGTGCTGGCATCATTTCAGAGAACGGTGATCGAAGAGCTTCTGCGGCGCGCTGGGTCTGCCGCTGAGGAAATCAGTGCCCGCTCGTTCATCGTATCCGGCGGGGTGGCCTGCAATTCGGGCTTGCGCGAAGCTGCGCGGGACAGGCGTTTTCCTTTCCCCGTGCACTTCCCCGATCTGGCGCTTTCAACGGACAATGCCGCGATGATCGCCGCCGCCGCGTTTCCGAAGTTCAGGCGCGGGCAGGTGGACGACTTCACACTCCCCGCCCGCGCCAATCTCACGCTGGCAGATTAGGCCGAAGACTACTTCCCCTTCGGGACGGTCCAGAGGAGCAGCCGGCTGCCGTTGACCTCGACTTCCTTGTCCGGCTTCCAATCGCCCATGTCGAAGCTGTGGGAGACAACGCGGGTGCCGGGCTTGAGGTCCTTCAGCAGCTTGGGGCGCAGCTTTAGATTTACGTCCGGAAGCAGGTAAAGGGTGATGATCGTGGCATTGTGAATGTCGGCATCGAACAGGTTGGCGTTCACGAATTTCACCTTATCCGCGACCCCCGCCTTCCTGGCGTTCTCGTTGGCTTCGCGGATCCGCTCCGGATTGAGATCTACACCGACTGCATGGGCGCCGAATTTCTGGGCCGCCATCACCACGATCCGCCCGTCGCCGCAGCCGAGGTCGTAGAGAGTGTCCGACGGCTTGATCTGCCCGAGTTTGAGCATCTGCTCCACGAGTTCCGGTGTAGTCGGAACGTATGGTACGTCCAGCGAGGGGGTGTCCTGCGCGACGGGAGCGGCTGGCGCCGCCGCAAGCAAGGAAAAGGCGCAGATGCCGCTGAGCAGCAGCACCGGCACTGCGAACAGCTTGTTCCGCATGTGGTTCTCCTTTTGAATTCGCCGGCGGGCTGGGTAGACCCGCCTCCGGACTTAGTTAAGAGCTTATAAGGAACGCGCGGCGCTTGCAAATTGACAAACCGCTCCGTTGAAAGTCGGTCGAGACCGCGCGGCTGCTTCCGATCGCGAGTGGGGCAGCCCCTCGGGCTGCGCCGGCCTCTCAGGCCGGCCACACAGGCGGGCTGGGAGCCCGCCGCAGGGCGAGGCCCTGCCCCACTGGGC
>JAEZIJ010000236.1 GCA_023436715.1 Acidobacteriota bacterium | reverse complement strand
ACTCCGCCTGTGTGGGTTTCGACTGCTTGAGATTCGACTTGAGCATTGAACATGAAATCCTTCTCCGCCCTCGACAGTAATTAACAGCGGGGAAGGTGTCTCAGTCATGTTGGCACAGAGGGGATCGAAACCGTCCTTCTCTCTCCTGGCGAGGTCGTGCCGGCACATCAACATAATGCAGATGTGTTCGCATACGTGCTGGAAGGAAGCATCATCACTCAACTGAAGGGTGGCAAACCCCAGACGGTTCACACTGGCGAAGTGTTCTACGAATCGCCCACTGACATACACGTCGACAGTCGCAACGCCAGCAAGACGCAGCCCGCTAAGCTCCTTGTCTTCTTTGTGAAAAAGATAGGTGCTCCGCCAACGGTAGCTGTTGCCAAGGCTGCCCACTGACAATGGCAAATAGCTCGACATCGAACAGACGTGACAGCAGAACGTTGTAACTAACGCCCGGGGGGCTGGGAATTCCTATGAAACTGACATGCCACGGCCATTCCGCATTTCGCGTCGAGGCGGGCGAGGCCAAGGTTTTGATCGATTCGTTTCCGTCCGATAACCCGTCCAGGGACAAAGGATGGAGCTGCTACCTTACAGGCGAGAACTCGACACAGAGAGGTGACCGATGAAGGCGATTGTGGTGACGGATCAGGCTGCGGGAACGGCCGGGATGAAGCTGGTGGAGCGGCCCGAGCCGCAGGGGGCGTCGCTCGCCAGCCTCTCGGGCGCGAACTACGGCGATGTCGTTGTTCGGGTTCATGCGTCGGGATTCACCGGCGATGAGCTGTCGTGGCCCTCGACCTGGATCGACCGCCTCGGCCGTGACCGGACGCCTTCGATCCCCGGCCACGAGCTGGCCGGAGTGGTCACCGCCCTCAGCTATGGAACGACGGGGCTGTCGGTGGGACAGCGGGTGTTCGGCCTCACGGACTGGACTCGCGACGGCACGCTGGCGGAGTATGTAGCCGTCGAGACACGCAACCTCGCGCCGCTGCCGGGCGACGTAGACTTCACGGCGGGCGCGGCCCTCGTGATGCCGGGCCTGACCGCGTGGCAGGGGCTGTTCGAGCACGGCCGCCTTCGTGCGGGGCAGAGCGTCCTCGTGCACGGTGCGGCAGGCGCAGTCGGTTCGATGGCGACCCAGCTCGCACGTGAGGCCGGCGCGTACGTCATCGGCACCGGGCGCGCTGCCGACCGTCAGACGGCTCTCGACTTCGGCGCACAGGAGTTCGTCGACCTCGATAGCGACGCCCTAGAAGATGTCGGCGGGGTCCATCTGGTTTTCGATGTCCTCGGCGGCGACATCGCGAAGCGGTCTGCGGGCGTGATTCGCGCCGGAGGAACGCTGGTGACCATCGCCGGCCCGACCGAGGCGCGGCCCGCTGGCGGCCTGACTATCGACTTCGTCGTCGTACCCGATCGCGCCCAATTGAGTGAGGTCGTCCAGCGGTTCCGCGATAGTCGGCTGCGGACAAATATCGGCAAGGTGGCTGCGCTCGACGATGCCGTCGCCGCCTTCAACCCGACCGAGCGGATCAAGGGAAAGACGATCATCCGCGTTCATCTGTGAGGACCCGGGGATTGCCCAACGCCCACGCCGTATATTTTCCATAGCTTCGCGAATGGTTCTTGAGCATCGACGATGCTCAAGCATGGAGGCGTTATGGGACAAGCTCAAGGAGCGAACTGGAGAAGAAGACTGATCTCACGACTTCAACAGTGTAGAAAGACTAAATTTCTGGCCGACGTTAGCCGAGTGTCTCGATGACTCGCGCCGGTCGGCTCTACCCCAACGGAATTCCTTCAGCTCAAGCCGCTTATCGCGGACTTTTTTAAGGAGACATTTATGCCGCCCGAGACCAAATCTGTTACACCGGCCGTTTTCTATCGCACGCTTAGCGTGGAGGGGCTGGAGATCTTCTATCGCGAAGCCGGTCCTCGAGATGCTCCCACCGTTTTGCTCTTGCACGGCTTTCCGTCGTCGTCTCATATGTTCCGCAATCTGATTCCCATGCTTGCGGACAAATATCATGTCGTTGCCCCAGACTTCCCTGGATATGGCCAAAGCTCAGCACCGTCGGTCAACGATTTTGACTACTCCTATGAGCGGTTAGCGACTGTGATCGAACAGTTCACCGAAAAGCTGACTTTTTCTTCATATGCGATATACCTCTCGGACATAGGTGCATCGGTTGGCTTTCGGTTAGCTGTCATGCATCCCGAACGAGTGGCCGCTATTATCGTCCAAAACGGGGACGCCCATGCTGAAGCCATAAATAAGGAGTTCTCAAAGGGATTAGTTGACTATTGGAAAGATCGGAGCGAAAAGAACGCCCAAGTTCTACTTGACTGGCTTCTGACGGTTGAAGGAACCAAGTGGCATTATCTGCATGGCGCCAGCGATCCTTCGAAGATCAGCCCTGACAATTGGGTGATCGACCAGGCTTATCAGGATCGACCGGGGAACAAGGATATCCAACTTTCAATCCTCTACAACGCAAGAAGGAATCTGGATGTCTATGCCGATTGGCAGGAGTAGTTCCGTAAACGACAGCCCCCCACGCTGATCACTTGGGGCAGAAACGATGGAATCTTTACGGTGGAGGGTGCTGAACTCTTCAGAAGAGATACTCCCAGCGCAGAGCTCCATCTTCTCGACACGGGCCATTTCGCGTTGGAAGAAGAAGTGGATCGGATTGGGTCGTTGATGCATGAGTTTCTCGACCGAACAATAAACAAGAAATAAGTACTGAAAGGGCGTTGCCAGGGCCATTCGCTGTTGGCTCCAGTGGAAGTTTCCAGGCTTTCACGAAAGGAGCTAACGAACGATTGGCCGAAGACAGGATAGACCGGAACGAGCTGTTGAGCAAGATGCTGGAGGCAGCCAAGGAAGCCGACGATTGAAGCCGGCGATCGAGCGGATCGAACTGTCCATCGAAGAACTGGAGGGACTGCTGGAACGGGCGCAAGCCGCTGCCGGAAGGGGATTGCCAGAAGTTGAAAGCGGCATCGGGATTGAGCCCGGCATCCAGGCGCCGCACGATGCCGCGCACGAACGCATCAGCTGCCGCCAGGTACTGCTCGCGCGAAAACAAGAGTGTCACGTTGATAGTACACCGGCAAAAATTGCCTCCTCGATCGCTGGCAGGCCTTCCTTCGTACCCGGGATCTTTATGAAGACGTTGGGCCGCCCCGCTCGTGCGTACAGATCTTTGGCTTCCCGCAGCGTACTCGCCGTGTCGTGAGCCAGCAGGGGCGAGACTTCCAGCGATACCCAGCCGTCCACGCTATTTGTCCTGTCGTGGATCGGCCGAAACAGATCCGCAGCTTGGGTGATATCAGCGAGCGCCAGGTCGAAGAAGAGCCCCTCGCCGGATTTCCCCTGAGTCAGTTCGTCGCGAATCGACGCCATCGTAAGCCGAGTTATTTTTGATAGCATGATCGAAGATTGTCGGATTTGACGTGAGCCCCGTCACCGAGAATTCGTCGATATAGTGCTTGAGCGTTCCGGTCTCCAGCAGGCCTCGTGTGATGTTGTCGAGCCAGATGCTCTGGCCCAAGCCGTAGAGTAATTGCGTGGCCTTCATCGGGTCACCTACGTTTGGTGCCCCGGGGAATGCGAAGGCAGCCCAACCTCTGGTTTTTGCCGGGGTATTTGCGGCCTCAGGCACTAACATAACAGGACTGATGCCCTCGGAGCCGTTTTTGAAAACCGGCTCGACCACCTGGTATTAGGTCAATGTGACTGAGAACACCTTGCCGAGGTCGCTAACAGAATTGACGCTGGGGGCGAGTGTGCCTACCGCTTAGACGCTGGCCGCCAGATTGCACACAAGGAACCTGTGGCCGCGCCGACGCGGAGACGGCGTCTGCGTCGCCACCCCGGCCGACCAGGTTCGCGCTCTCGCCGAGGGAGGCTCCGCGCGGATCCAACGGTAGTTCGACCTCACGCCGCTCGACGCGCTCTCAGCCCGGGCCCGCGGCGTCCCCTGGCGCGTAGGCCGAAGTACAGGGCCGAGCCTGCTGCGACGCTGCCCGCCACGATGGCCGCGTTGACCGGGAGCGTATCGGGCGGCGGGGGCGGCACATATTCGATGCCGCGTTGGTTCGTACGTGCTGGCTGCCGTGCGTAACGCCCATGCTTCGGAGCCGGGAAATCGCGCGCCAACTGATTGAGCTGCTGCGCTACCTCCACCCCGGACATCGGCGTGCCGTGTCCGCAGCCGATGGTCCATGGAGCGAGTCGGGCGAGCTGCTCCACCGACCGTCGAGCGTCCGTCCAATCGGTGACGAACGGCGCAGGAGGCCGGCTGACCCTGCGCACCTGCGTCAGCATCGCGATCCATGAGTCCATATCTACCGTTGCTGCCGCGTCTCCGGAAATCAGCACCGAATGCTCCTGATTGTAGAGAGACACGTTGCCGGGCGAGTGCCCCGGCGTGTGAAACCAGTTCCAGCCGGGCAGTCCCGGAACTTCCCCGGCCGGCAGATCCTTCAGGCGCGACCCGAGGTTCGTGGTCGCCTTAGGAAGAAATCGGCTCAGGAAAGCTATCGCGCCACCGATCGTCGGGTCGGACGGCGGGTACGCGGATTCGCCGGTCAGAAACGGCCGCTCGAGCGAATGCGCGAACACCGGCACACCCCAGCCCTCGGCCAACTCGCGCGAGGAGCCTGCGTGATCGAAATGCCCATGCGTCAGAATGATACCTTCCGGCTTGGCACCTGCTCCGAATAGCTTCTCCGCGGCCTGCCGTATCTGCTTTGCATGCCCAGGAAGTCCGGTGTCTATGAGAACCCATCGCCCTCGCGGGGGCCGGACAAAGTACACATTCGCAATGCTTACGGGCAGCCGCCACACCCCAGTTGTGATCTCCGTTGCTTCCATGTTATTACCCCTCTTGGTCCCACCATAACATCGGTGCCACTCGGGAACAGCGGCTTTTCGCGGCCCAGTGCCACCGGCCTCTTACAACAAGTGCCCGGTCGCGATCTTGCCTCCACGAGTGTTTCACCGTGACGGCTCCGTCAGGGGATTTTCTGTAGTTGGGACTCGGATGAGAGCAGGGGCGAATGCGAGTTAGCCGCTGGACCCCGGGAGTTGTGATGTGTCGAGGCTCAAGTATGTCATGCCACGCACGTCAACTAAGACGCGATCGCGAGCCTGTACAACGCGAAGAAGTACCTGCTCGCAAACGGCGCACCGGGCCACGAGGCCAAGGCCATACATGTACACATGCGACTCGGCAAAGCGCTTTCTCGCACCGCAGTGCGCGCACTGACCTTCGGCAGTCGTGACATCCATGGCGAAGATCTCGCCCAATTCACCGGCGGCGGCGTTACTGGGGATTCCACCGAAGGTGAACGCTGATTCCGGAGGGAACGCGAACGGCATTCCGGGCCGAAGGCGAACACTTCTCGGAGCGCAGCGACGCTGGCTCTTCGATTGTGCAGGAACTGTTCGGCT
>JAEZIJ010000232.1 GCA_023436715.1 Acidobacteriota bacterium | reverse complement strand
TTACCAGCGTGCTCGTAGCGGGCGCCGAGGGCGCCACCGCGACATTGGCCCGCAGTCGCGTCGGACTCAAAACCCATAGCCGCTTCACCGTGATGTCGCCCGACCCGAAACCCAGTCGCGTATCCGGGGTGAATCGGGTGTTGATTCCCTCAACCTCGATCATCGACTCTGCACCCGCGGGCAGGGAACTCGCGGATAGCACAACCGAGGACGTTCCTTCGGACGGCCCGTCGTAAGTGTATGTCGAGGCGTCGCCGGTGAACAGTGACGTCTGTCCATCGGCGTTCAAGGCGATCACGTTCGACTCGAAGCCGGAAGGGCCGGCTGGCGGTCTCACCACGATGCGTCCGCCCGCCTCATCGAAGTTAAGCACCTGCGCCTCAAGCCCGTTGAACAGGATTCGGGTCCCTGCGGTGAACCCCGTCCCCACGACGGCGGCTACGCCGCTGCCGTCTACGTCCGGCGCCACCGACGTGATCGACGGCGGCCGGCTGTTCACCACATTCAATCCGGAGGGCAGCACGTAGATCTCGTCTCCCGCGGAGAAGACCAGGTGTCGCGCGCCTTGAGTGGAAAACGGGGTGAACCGGAAATTGACCTGAAGGTAATCCCTGGGGCTGAGCGAGTACGCATACACGCCGTCGGGCGCCACCCCCGCGACATCGCCCAGCACCGAGACGTTTACGCCCGGGGCCGGCGCGCCGTCAGGCATCAGCCCGGGGCCTGTCGCCACCAAAAAGGACCTCGCAGGAATTCCGCTGTTCACGTAGGCGGGCTTTACGGCCTTTTGGCCGGGGAAGCTCCATGTCGTGATGCTGTAGATCTGAGGAGCGCCGCGGCGTTCGACGGAAAAGTCGATACCCGAAGTAGTGGCGCCGGCATCCACAGCGACGGTCTGGGCCTGCTCCAGGCTCGTCGTATCCGGATAAAACCGGGTCCGGAACGAATCGCCTGCCGGGACGGGCTGCCCGTCGGGATCCCTCGGCAGCACGATGTCGGAAGGGCCCAGGTCGGACTGTACCGAAGGCGGCAGAGCGTGAGCATAGACGTAATACTGGCCGGGCGGAACACCATCTATCTTGTACGTGCCGTCGGGCGCTGTCAGCGCGCTCACGGCGTGACCCCTGAACGTCAGCGCCACGACGGACGCAAGGTGCACGCCGTGGCCGGAGATGCTCACCCTGCCCGAAAGGCTACCGAAGCGCGACGCGAATTGCTCGCTCGGGTAGAGCAGCGAAATGGCCGCCACGTCGTCGGCGCCGAGCGGCTTGGCCTGCGTGCTCGCGCGCGTCACTTCCGTTGACATCATGCTCGAAGTCAGCGTGTGCTGGAGACCCAGCGCATGCCCCATCTCGTGAACTATTGTCAGTGAGAGAGCGTCGTAGCTCGGCCGGCCCGTGAGATCGCGATTCAGAATCACAACCGACCCAGTGATCGGGACGAAGGGCCCGTCGGGTCCCGTGGTCGCGTCCGCCCGCGAGGTCGGCCCGCCCATGGCTATCACGCCGGGCGTGTCGTCGAACAGCACTTCCATGTGGGGTGTGGACTGCGCCGTCCCCGGCGAGAACAGTCCGCCGTAGGCTACGCGCAGGTCCGACGTGCTCACCCCATCCCATATCTGCCCCGCCATCCGGATCTGGCTCAGCAGGGCCGCGTAGCTGTCCCCGCCGGCCATCGCCGCCGGCCCGAGGTCGGAAACATAGTAGTAAAGGGTCTTGTTCCTCAGAGCCGCGAGGTCGAACTTCTCCGGAACCAGGGTATAGGGAGCCGTCTGGCTCGTGTAGTGCACGAAGTGATAATAGCCCGAAGCGGTCGCAGCCAGACCGCCCACCGCCGCCGCGATCGCCGCGAAACGGCTTGCGAGCCGGAATCCGCGATTCATTTCCGCGCCTCCAGCGACGTGTTCGCGCCCACCCGCCGGTGCAGGTCGGCCACCTTCAAGGTCAGCGCCTCATCCCTTACCAGGCGTCCGCTTGCGGGGTCGATCATCGCCTCGGTAGCCGCCGGACGAAAGGCCACCTCTCCGTTCGCGGTCTTCATCACGGTGAACAACCCCTGCGTCAAGCCGATGACGCGGGTCAGTCGGCTTGCGCCGGTCCAGAGAAACAGCACGTAATCGGTGTCCGGCGCCAGCGTAGGCGTACCCGCGAAGGTCTGCCGCAAACCGCGAACGGCGCCGCCCGGCACCACGACGTCGAGATTGGCCGCGTTCGCGCCTTTCCAGGTCTCCGAGACTTGAACCCGATAGTGGGTGTAGATGATCGAGCCTTGCTGCGCCGCATAGGAGCTCAGAACCCGGCCACGGACAATGGCGGTGGACTTCTGAGCCATCTCGTCCAGGCTGAGCTTTTCCAGCGTCGCGGCCGGGACGAGAAGGGCGGCCAGCAGGGCGGCTGCTCCGATTCTGGTCAGTACACGCATGGCGGTATAACCCGGACGGTGAGGGGCAATCCGTGTGCCAGCGCGCATCTGCTTCAGAATCAACGCCGGAGCCCGCCCGATGCCCCGGGGTGTGTGTCGCTGGGACACATCGGCGGGGCAAACGGCCCACGAGCCGAGGGGCGGGGCACCTCGGGGTGTTCGGAAATGGGATTGGGTTCGTTTGGCAGATTATGTTTATGTTTTTCGGCTTTGCGGAGGCGGGCCCCGCCCCCGCGCCCGGCTGAAACGAATCGAGCCTGAAACTCACTATATATACAGAGCTCGACCGTGTCATAACGAACGGGAGTTAAGAAAGGAGACCGGAATGATGTCCACGACCTTTAACCTCGCGGATCTCAGATGCGCAGTCGCCGGTAGTGCGGCGGCTGTCCGCTCAATTACAGTACTCCAGCCCATAGGCGGCGAAGGCGATAAAATCTTTCCCGCTACCTACGCCAAAGGCGTTTACGCCGAAGAAGAGAGGCGCGTGCCGGGGACTGCGACAACCGTCCCGTGCGTATTGCTCAACTCCGTTCAATCCGAGGCCAACCACGCCGAAGAGGCGCTGAAACGCGCAATCCTAGCCGGTGACATCAGGTTACCGCTCATCGAAGTCGATTTCGCCGAAGCCAACAAGCAATTGACAAAACCGCTACCGAATCTGACGAGCCTCGAGGTGCCGCACCGTCTGGCCGACGCCATTTTGCGGGACTCAAATCTTCCGGACGGTACGCGGTTCAGCGAATCGGACTATGCCGAACGGTGGAGGCGGGCCAACTTGTGGAATGCAACTCCAATCTACGAACTCTGCCCGACGGCACTGGTATTCGGGATGTGGGGCTCACCGGACAAGCCCGGGGGACTCGGAGCGAAATTCGAGCGTGCCTATGTTTCGGAGATCGTCGCCGTTGATGTCACAAAGCCCCAGCTTCGAAGGGGTTTCCGAATCGATCCGCTGGAAATTAGCAAGAGCGTAGCGGTGAAGCAGAACGGCGGCGGATTCGAAGTCCTCTCGGATCCGAAGGCGAAGGGAGCGCTGAGGCCCTCGGAAGTAAACCACGGCAACATCCCGCACCAATCCCAAAACGTCGGCGTCCGTTGCCGCTATGCCGAACAGACCACGGTGATTTCGCTTGGCGCCATTCGCAAGCTCCAGTTCCCGGTAGATTCGAAAACCAGTGCGGATTTGGACAACGCGGGGCGGACGGTACTGGCGGCAATTGCGCTCTGTGCAGGCGTGCTCGCCGCCGAGCGCGGAACGAGCCTCCGCTCCCGATGCCATCTGCATCCCGTGGCGCCTCGCAAGTGGCAACTACTCGATAAGCCAGGTACGGAGGGGCGTGAATTTGAACTGGGCGGCGAAGCGGCAATGGAGATTCTCCGGGGTGCGGTATGTGCCGCCAGGGAGGCCGGGCTCGAGTGGATGGAGGAGAAATTGACGCTGACACCCACTCCTGAACTGCTGGAACTGATTCGCAAGAGCCAGGAAGCGGCGGCGAAGGAGTCTGGAGAGGGCGAGCCGGCATGACTACGCTCGCGATCCGATACCTGACCGGGTACGCGGCCACGGCGGACATTTCGGCGGGCGGGCCCGAATGGCCCCCACACCCTGGGCGGGTATTCATGGCCCTTGCGGCCGCGCATTTTTCGACCGGCGAAGATGGACAGGAACGGCACGCGCTTGAATGGCTCGAATCCCAGCCGGCGCCGTCAATCCGGGCGTCCAGTGCGAATCCCAGGTCCTTTTTCGAGACTTATGTACCTGTGAACGACAAGCACGGCGGCATTCTGTCGCGTTCCCGGCAGCCGCGCTCTTTTCCGGCAACGCGGCCGGATGAGGATACGGTTTTTCTGGCATGGCCGGGCGATATTCCGGAAGAGATGCGCGGCGCGCTTGCCAGGCTCTGCGAGAAGGTCACTCGCATCGGGCACTCAGCCTCCCTGGTCCAGATGTGGCTGGCGGGGGATGCACCCGACTGTAACTGGGTGCCAACCGGGAGTTTGGGTCATCTCCGGTTGCGGGTGCCTGGACCGGGCACGATCAAGTCGCTCGAGGAGGACTCCCTGGCTTCCAAGCGGCCGCGGCTCAATAACTGGGCGGGATACAGCCCGGCAATCAAGACCGGCGACCCCGAGCGCAAGCTGTCCGGTCCGTTCGATCCGGACTTTCTGGTTCTGACTGTGACGGAGGGAAGCGCCCTCGGGCTCGAGTCAACGTTGCAATTGACCGGAGCACTAAGGAACGCGGCAATGAAGGCGGCCGGGGAGAATCCGCCCGAGTGGCTGACCGGGCATACTCGCGAAGGCCAACCGTCCCGTGCGCCACACGCCGCTTTCTTCCCGCTGCCGTTCATCGGCCACACGCACGCGGACGGCCACATACTCGGCCTGGGAATAGCCCTGCCGAAATCATTGACTTCCTCAGCCGGTGGTCTCTCCGAGTTGCGGGAAAGATTGGGGCCTCTGTTCTTTGAACCTCACAGCGGCGAACCGCGCAGCATCCACCTGTGGCGGGAAGGCGCCTGGGACTGGCGCCTGGATCGCGAAAACCGTCAGATCCCGCCGCTCACCCTGCAACAGAAGAGATGGACAGGGCCGGCGCGATCCTGGGCGAGTGTAACTCCCGTTGTTTTTCATCACCACCCCAAACGAAACCAAAGCGACTTGGAACGCATCCTGCGCGACGCGTTTACTTCGGCATTGCTGCCTGCGCCGGATGCGATGACGATCCACTCCGTCTCCGCGCACTCAGGTGCTGGGCACGCACGTTCGCTGCCAGGTTTTGAAGCGGGCGGGGCCGGACTCTGCCGGTATCAGGCGCACGCGACGGTGGTCTTTCCGGAACCGGTTGAAGGCCCGATGCTGGTTGGGCGCGGCCGATTCCGGGGCTACGGTCTGTTCGCGCCCGTGCGATGCCAGGAGGATGGACTATGACCGGCATTGAACCATCGGACTTCGAGGCGTTCTTCCTCGAGTTGCACGGCCGTGAACCATTCCCCTGGCAGAGTAAGCTGGCTTCCAGGGTTTGCACATCCGACTGGCCCGACGTTATCGATCTTCCGACAGCGAGCGGAAAAACGGCATGCATCGATATTGCCCTGTTCGCGCTGGCGTGCCGCGAGCGTGCGCCGCGCCGGGTCTTCTTCGTCGTGGATCGAAAGGTGATCGTGGATGAAGCGTATCTGCGGATGGCGCGGATCGCCGCCAGCCTGAAGGATGCCAACCGGGGAGTGCTAGGCCGCGTCGCTGACCGGTTGCGTGAGATGGGCGGCGGTAATACGGACCCGCTCAACGTTTACCAACTACGCGGAGGCATCTATCGCGACGAGAGTTGGGTGCGCACTCCGCTTCAGCCCACAGTCGTCGCCAGCACAGTCGATCAGGTAGGATCGCGCCTGCTGTTCCGAGGCTATGGCGTAACGGATAGCGCGCTCCCGATCAATGCCGGTCTGGTTGGAAACGACGCCGTCATACTGTTGGACGAGGCACACTGTTCCAAAGCGTTTGCCCAGACTCTTGAGAGCATTCAGAGCTATCGCAATAGCGAGTGGGCAGGCCGCCCGGTCCAGGCGCCATTCCGGTTTGTCGAGATGACGGCGACGCCGAGCCGGAATTCTCAGCAGGTTCCGTTTTCGTTACTGCCCGAGGACCGCGAGCCGCGGTACCTGGGGCGCCGCCTGAAGGCTCCCAAACCCATGCGATTCGTTCCCATTGACGTCAAGGCAGACAATTACGAGAAGCTTGCGAAGACGCTGGTGAAGACGGCGCGTGAGACTGCAAAAGCGGACCCGGCCATCTCCCGAATCGCTATCATGGTGAATCGGGTTGCCACCGCGAGAGCGGTATTCGCGCAGCTTGCCGATGCCAACGCCGTGCTGTTAACAGGCCGGATGCGGCCGGCGGACCGGGAAGACGTTGCGGCACGGCTTGCTTTTCTCAAGTCAGGAGAACCTAGAATCGCGACGCAAGAGCCGGTCTTCGTGGTCTCCACGCAATGCCTGGAAGTCGGAGCCGACCTCGATTTCGATCTTCTGGTCACCGAATGTGCGAGCCTGGACGCCTTGCTTCAGCGCTTTGGCCGCCTGGACAGGCTGGGCGACTTCGGACGGGCGCGCGGCTGCATCGTCGCGCCGGCGCTCGACCCCAAGAAGCCGGATGCCGTCTACGGGGAAGCACTTGCGGCCTCGCGCTCCTGGCTTTCGGAGCTTTCGAGCGCCGGAGAGACCGAACTCGACTTTGCTCTCGAAGGCAGTCTCGATACGGTGCCGCAGCGGTGGAGGCAATTGAACCCAGAGCAGCGCCGGACGATGATTCCGCCGCCGCGGCCCGCGCCTGCTCTGTTGCCCGCGCATCTGGATACGCTGGTCCAGACCTCGCCACGACCTGTGCCCGAACCCGATATCAGCTTTTTCCTGCATGGCCGCGAACCGGAGGACGCCGACGTACAGGTCATATGGCGAGCGGATCTCGACGGAGCGCCGCCCGAGAACTGGAAAGACATCGTCGGACTCTGCCCGCCGATTGCGGCGGAGGCCCTGCCGGTCAAGTTGTGGGTGTTCAAGTCCTGGATGGATCGCAGGCCGGAGGCGGGTTCCCAGTCCGACGTTGAGGGCGCCTCGGCGCCCGTGGAGCGCACGCGGCGCGTAGAAAGCAACAGAGCGCCAGCGACTGCGCTCCTGTGGCGCGGCGAACGGAGCAGATGCATAACTGACTCATCCGAGGTACGGCCGGGCGATACCGTTGTGTTACCCCCAAGCCAGGGAGGTCTCGATGTGCTCGGATATGTGCCGGCGGGATCCGCTGCCGACGTGGCCGACCGTGCATTCCTGCGTGCCCGGGGACGTATCCGGTTGCGGCTGCATCCGGAGCTCATGAAGGACTGGCCCGAGACACCCTCGGCAGCGGCTCTGAAGCTCTGCGCGGCACAGCCCGAACTGGACTGGACGGCTCTGCGTCAGGCTGCCGCGGCATATCGCGCCGAACTGACGAATACGACACCTGGTGACGGCCCAGAGTGGCTCCGCAATGGTTTGGAGCAGATTGTAGCGCAGCCCCAGAAGGCGTTTGAGGCGCTGCCCTACCCGGATGCCGAGCATCCGGCCTGGGTACTGGAAGGCCGCCGGTTGATACGGGAGATCCGCCTGGCGGAAGAAGACGCAGACTCGGACGAGCGTTCCGCCGGCGCGCCGATCTCGCTCGACAGGCACACAGCGGACGTTTGCTCGGCAGTGGCAAGAAACAGCACGTTGATTCCCGAATCGGATCTCGGGAGCGCAATGCGCGCTGCCGCCGAGTGGCATGACAGCGGCAAAGCAGACCCAAGATTCCAGGCATTACTACACGGGGGAGATGCTTTCGCCGCGCGCTTCTCGCCAAGCCTGCTCGCAAAGGGTGACTTTCTTCCGGGCAGCCGGCTGCCGTGGCACTGGTTGAGAAGTGGACTGCCGGATGGTTTCCGGCACGAGTTGCTCTCGCTTCGTCTCGCCGAGCGTGTGGATTCGCCGGCGGACACGCGTGACCTGATGCTGCACCTCATCGCAACTCACCATGGACGGTGCCGCCCATTCGCTCCCGTGGTAATGGACCATGGCCTTGATGACGTGCTCATGGGGGAGGTTTCCATTTCACGGGAAGAAAGACTCGCGAAGCAGCCCCACGAGCTTGGTTCCGGCGTTCCGGACCGTTTTTGGCGGCTAACGCGATTGTTCGGCTGGTGGGGGCTCGCGTACCTGGAGGCGCTATTCCGGCTGGCGGATTGGCAAGCGAGTGAAGACGAGCAGTATGGCGCGCGAAAGGAGGGTGCGTAATGGGCGAAGTGACTCTAACCGGACTGGATGGCTCGAACCCCCTTGCTTTCCTTGCGGCGCTCGGTGCCCTGCGCCTGCTTTCGCATGGCGAGCCGATGGCGCGCCTGTGTTGGCGCCAGCAGGAGGGTGCGTGGCGGCCCGTTCTCAGCGGGATGGAAGATGTCGATCAGCAGACTCTCTGCAACCGCCTCCTGCAAGCTCCGGCGCTGCCGGGAGATGTCCTCGCAAAGCTCGGGAAGAACGTTACCGTCCCTCCCGAGGTCTTCGGGCAATTCGTCGCGGATGCATGCGGCGCCGTACGGCCACACGACCGCCGTGCGGCGGATTTCGCCGCCGCCATTGGATCCGAGGTGTGCATCGACTCGAAGAAGAACCGGATCGAGTATACGGATTTCTGCTTCATTACCGGGTCGGGACATCAGGACTTCGTCGACACTGCACGGGATCTCGTCGAAGAGACCAAGCTCGAGCATTTGCAAGAGGCGGTCTTCGGCCCCTGGCACTACCGGGACAGAAGACTCTCGATGAGGTGGGATCCGGGTGACGCCGCAGAGTATGCCCTGCGTTGGGGCGAACCCGGACCAGCCGGCGCTCGGGGCGTTTGGGGCGCAAGCCGGTTGGCAGTGGAGGCCCTTCCGCTGTTCCCGGTTCAGCCGACGGAAAGAGGGTTGGCAACGACCGGTTTCCGTGAGAACCAGCGCCCCCGGGAGAGCGAGTTCACGTGGCCGATCTGGGTAAGCCCCGTCACATCCGATACGGTGAGATCGCTGGTGGCGCTCGCGGAACTCCGCGAGGAATCACCGGACCGCAGTATGCTTCGAGCGATGGGCGTGGCGGAAGTGTTCCGCTGCCGGAGGGTGCCCATTGGCCAAGGCGCCAACTTCAAGGTGAGCTTCCGCCCTGCCCGGTCAGTGTAATTGGGAGCTAATCAAATGCGTACTTCCTATCTGGTCTGTTACGACATCTCGGACGAAAAGCGGCTGCGGCAGGTGTTCAAGACCATGCGGGGGTTCGGGGATCATCTTCAGTTCTCGGTTTTCGAGTGCCAGCTCACGACGATGGACCTTGCGAGGTGCCGGGCCGCGCTGGCAAGTATCATCAACCACCAGGAGGACCAGGTTCTGTTCGTCAATCTCGGTCCGGCGGAGGGCCGCGGTGATCGGGTGATCACCGCGCTGGGGCGGCCATACACGGCCGTCGATGCGCCCTGCATCGTGGTGTAAGCAATGAGTGCGATTCCGAATTTCGTAGAAGAGACGCGGCGCCGTGAGTTGCCGGATTACCTGCCGGCGCGGATGGTGAATGAATTCGTCTATTGTCCGCGACTGTATTTTTACGAATGGGTGGAAGGTCTGTTCAGGGATAGCGCGGACACGGTCGAGGGCAAATTCCAGCACCGCCGCGTGGATGGAGGAACTGGCGCAATGCCCGAGGCTTCCGAAGCGGCATCGGAGATTCAGTGCCGGTCCGTGACGCTGGCGAGCGACCGGCTGCGGGTCATCGCCAAAATGGACCTGCTCGAACTCGACGGGCGGGCCGTTACTCCGGTGGACTACAAGCACGGCGCGCCCCGAGAGGGTAAAGACGGTCTAGAACTCTGGCCGGCCGACCGCGTGCAGTTGGCCGTCCAGGGCCTGATACTGCGCGAGAACGGTTATGACAGCCTCGAAGGGATCGTGTATTACGTCAAGACGCGGCAGCGCGTTCGCGTGGAGTTCGATGACGCACTGATGGATGAGACGGCGCGGACAGTCGCGCGTGCCTGGGATGTGGCGCGGTCGGGAGCGATTCCGGAGCCGCTGGAGGATTCGCCGAAGTGCCCGGGCTGCTCGCTGGTGGGTATTTGCCTGCCGGACGAAACCTGGGCATCGCGACGGGGAAGCAACGGCGTGCCCGTTCAGCTCGAGCTGTTCTCGCAAAGCGAAATTCCCAGGAGGCCGGTGGAGAAGGAAGTCCGGCAGATGGTCACTCCACGGAGCGAATCGCGCCCGGTGTACCTCAACACGCAGGGTGTGCGGGTCGGGAAATCCGGCGAGGTTTTGCAGATTCGGGAGAAAGAGACGTTGCGGCAGGAGGTACGGCTTGGCGAGACGTGCCAGATGAACCTGATGGGCAATGTTCAGGTCTCCACGCAGGCAGTGCAGGCGCTTTGCGAGGCGGGCATCCCGATCTGCTATTTCTCGCAGGGCGGCTGGTTTTACGGCATCACGACTGGCCTGAATACGAAGAACGTGTTCACGCGGAAGGCGCAGTTCCGGTTGGCGGAACAGGACTGGTTCGCTACGTCCTTCGCGCGGTCGCTGGTGGCGGGCAAAATCCGGAACCAGCGCACGATGCTTCAGCGCAATCATATTGAGCCGGACGGGGCGGCGCTGGCCGGACTGAAGCGGCTGGCTGAGGCTGCCGAGAAGGCGGCGAGTATGGAACAGTTGCTCGGCATCGAGGGGGCGGCGGCGCGCGTCTATTTTGGTGCGTTCGCTGGAATGCTCAAGGTGGACGCTCCGGGCGGAGCCGGGTTCGGTTTCGATTTCGAGGGCCGGAACCGAAGGCCTCCCCGCGACGCCGTGAATGCGCTGCTTTCTCTGGCTTACAGTCTGCTGGCGAAGGATCTTACGGTGACCTGTTATGCCGTGGGCTTCGACCCTTACGTTGGGTTTTACCATCAGCCGCGGTTTGGCAGACCGGCACTGGCGTTGGACTTGATGGAGCCGTTCCGGCCGCTAATTGCGGATTCGGCGGTGCTCTCCGCGATTAATACCCGGATGGTGACGCCATCGGATATCGTAAAGGCCGGGCCGGCGGTTGCGCTTTCGCCGAACGGCCGCAAGGGATTCTTTCGTGCGTACGAATTGCGGATGGACTCGCTGGTGACGCATCCAATATTTGGATACCGTGTGAGCTACCGGCGGCTGCTTGAGATTCAGGCGCGGCTGCTCGCGCGGTTCCTGGATGGAGAGATACCGGAGTACCCGGTATTTGTGACGCGATGATGAGCGCGAGCGGTGGGATGGGAGTGAAAGTGCGGGAACCGCTCGATTGCTGTAAGTGTGTCATAGTAGGAGGGTTTCACGAATCGGAGTTTCCGGGTTGGGTGCGGGCCCTCCGGATGAATCGGACCGCTCGCAACCGCGGCCGCAGGTCTTTGACAATGCTGAGGTTGCAGGCGAGCTAATTCCGCGATCAGATGATCGCGGCCTCATTGAAGCAAGTTGATCCGCCCTCCCGCCTGTTTCTGTGCGGATAATTCCGCGATCAGATGATCGCGGCCTCATTGAAGCCGGATCAGCAGTACGGCAGCCATGCGGCATGCCTGGGTAATTCCGCGATCAGATGATCGCGGCCTCATTGAAGCGTGGGCGCCGCTGCACTCACTTGCGGCAGCCGTGCAATTCCGCGATCAGATGATCGCGGCCTCATTGAAGCGTTATCCTGCGACGTCCAGATCGAAACCCATTCCTTCAATTCCGCGATCAGATGATCGCGGCCTCATTGAAGCTATACACCGTTGCTGGATTACACTGATCCAGCACAACAATTCCGCGATCAGATGATCGCGGCCTCATTGAAGCACGAAGACGGAGAACTGCATGTGCGCTCTAAGGGTAATTCCGCGATCAGATGATCGCGGCCTCATTGAAGCCTGAAAGATTGTGACCGGCACGGCTGCAGCTTGGTGAATTCCGCGATCAGATGATCGCGGCCTCATTGAAGCCGGCGAGGATTACGCGCCGCTCGCCGGCCGCTCCGGTCAATTCCGCGATCAGATGATCGCGGCCTCATTGAAGCGCGCGGCCTGCGACCAGTGCGGGGATCATTGCCACAATTCCGCGATCAGATGATCGCGGCCTCATTGAAGCGGCCCGTTTTGCCGCCGTCTTCATCGCCCTCGCCTCAATTCCGCGATCAGATGATCGCGGCCTCATTGAAGCTTTTTGGCTGGTGGCGCAGCCACAGCAGGATCGCCCAATTCCGCGATCAGATGATCGCGGCCTCATTGAAGCCCCTTGATTCGCGCCCAGCGGGCCTTCTGCGGCCAATTCCGCGATCAGATGATCGCGGCCTCATTGAAGCGTGCGGTCAGAAGGAGAGAACCCGATCCAGGGCGAAAATTCCGCGATCAGATGATCGCGGCCTCATTGAAGCATCGACTGCCACGCCGAGCGCGTGCAGCCGGATGCAATTCCGCGATCAGATGATCGCGGCCTCATTGAAGCGCGCATCATGCCGGGTGGCGCGGTCATCCTGGTGATAATTCCGCGATCAGATGATCGCGGCCTCATTGAAGCCACGCCATCACCGCCTCCTCTGCCGCCCAATCACCAATTCCGCGATCAGATGATCGCGGCCTCATTGAAGCAGATTCCGCGCGACCTGGGTGATGGCGTAGTCCAAATTCCGCGATCAGATGATCGCGGCCTCATTGAAGCCTCGCCCATGATGGTCCGGTTGATATCGAGTTCCTTAATTCCGCGATCAGATGATCGCGGCCTCATTGAAGCGAGCCAGGCGAGTTGGTCGGGCTTCGGCTTCTTGCCGGGAATTCCGCGATCAGATGATCGCGGCCTCATTGAAGCAATACTTGCTTGTTCCCACACAACGGGCACGCGTGAATTCCGCGATCAGATGATCGCGGCCTCATTGAAGCAAGATGGATCGAGGTCCTGTTGAATGCGTATACCGTAATTCCGCGATCAGATGATCGCGGCCTCATTGAAGCGCAAAACTTCGCGGCGTCGGTGACCATTGATCCACAAATTCCGCGATCAGATGATCGCGGCCTCATTGAAGCTTTGTCGAGGTAGTTTAGGCCTGCTTCGCCACGTGTAATTCCGCGATCAGATGATCGCGGCCTCATTGAAGCGCGGAGCAGCTCGGTAGACTCGGCGAGGTAGATGTTAATTCCGCGATCAGATGATCGCGGCCTCATTGAAGCCCCACTCCGGCGACGAAATCCAAGGTCTTGTCGTTTAATTCCGCGATCAGATGATCGCGGCCTCATTGAAGCAATAGCGCTGGTAATGTGGTTTCGTGCTTCAACCTGCCAATTCCGCGATCAGATGATCGCGGCCTCATTGAAGCAACGAGGTAGCCCACTGCGTCGCTTACGTGCGTGCGCTAATTCCGCGATCAGATGATCGCGGCCTCATTGAAGCCTGTCTTTGCTGCGTTCTGTTCACTCATAGTCCTTTCAATTCCGCGATCAGATGATCGCGGCCTCATTGAAGCCATTTCAACGAGGGGGAACCGAACTCATGGTCAGTAAATTCCGCGATCAGATGATCGCGGCCTCATTGAAGCCACGGGATCAGTCCCACCGGGTTGTCAATTAGGCGGTAATTCCGCGATCAGATGATCGCGGCCTCATTGAAGCGGGCACAACGACGGGGATGCTGGCTTCTTCGCGCAAAATTCCGCGATCAGATGATCGCGGCCTCATTGAAGCAAGCGAGACAGCACGAAGGCCGGCAACCTTACGCTGCAATTCCGCGATCAGATGATCGCGGCCTCATTGAAGCAGCGGGTCGACGATGCGAGCCAGCGCTGCGAGCGCGGAATTCCGCGATCAGATGATCGCGGCCTCATTGAAGCCCGATGTCCTCATTCAGAAGCACGCGGCCGAATGCAATTCCGCGATCAGATGATCGCGGCCTCATTGAAGCATAGCTACCCCCACTTGTCCGCCGCCGTTCGCGTGGAATTCCGCGATCAGATGATCGCGGCCTCAATGAAGCCAGGTCAGGGCTCGGGTTTCGAGTTCGGCCGGTTGAATTCCGCGATCAGTTGATCGCGGCCTCATTGAAGCTCCTCAGATCGTGCGGGCGGATGTGCGCGTCCAACTAATTCCGCGATCAGATGATCGCGGCCTCATTGAAGCTACAAAGCGCCCAACATGCTCTGTGCCTCGCGCTGAAATTCCGCGATCAGATGATCGCGGCCTCATTGAAGCCACGTGGAGCCGGAAATCGGCACCTGGGTTGATTGGAATTCCGCGATCAGATGATCGCGGCCTCATTGAAGCTCCGAAACATTTTCATCGCCCCACGTTTTTCTCTCAATTCCGCGATCAGATGATCGCGGCCTCATTGAAGCAGGCGCAGGATGTCGAGGATGTGGTGCATGATACGGAATTCCGCGATCAGATGATCGCGGCCTCATTGAAGCCCGCTTCCTCCAGATCACGGTCTGATCGCCCCCACTCAAGCAACCACATCCCCATGGATCTCTCACACATGCCCCATTGACCTCACCTCGCTGCGGGTGTCCCCGGCCGTCCTGGTTCCGCGACTGACGCAGCAAAGAACATGAAGTCTTCTGTCCTTGGAGCTTTGAAAATTAAGGAACGCCGAGGCCTAAAATATGTATAAGTGTAGACGGATGAATGCTCATCCACCCATCTACCCCCGTCGCCCTGGGAGCGGACGCGGGTAGCGAAGGGCTGGCGGCAAGGGAATGGAATAGAACTCTGTGGCTCACACTCATGAGTCCGGCGTCATCAAAGTGCGTTCCGCCATCTTCCGCTATGGGGTTGCCGCGCTGGCGGTAGCGGCCGCGACCGCCGTGAGGCTGGCTCTGGAGCGGGTGGCCGCGCTGGACTATTCACCTTTCACGTTGGCCATCATTGTCGCGAGCCGATTCGGGGGCCGCGGCCCGGGACTGGCAGCCACCGCATTAAGCGTGGCCGCTATTGACTACGTCCTCCTTCAGCCGCGCCACGCCCTCTGGATCTCAGACCCGACCGTCCTGCCAGGCCTTGCCCTGTTCGCGGTCATAGGTGCGATCATGAGCTTTCTCGTCGGCCAGCTTCGGGAGTCGCTCGTCTCCAGCGCCCTAAAAAGCGCCTGGCTGGAGGAACTGAACACTGCTCTTGAGACGGCCCACACTTTCGTCAGGACGCCCGCTGCGGTTATCACGTACTGGACCCGCGGCGCGGTGGCGTTGTACGGTTGGACGCCGGATGAAGCCATCGGCCGGCGCTCGCACGACCTGCTGAGGACGGAATTTCCCGAGCCTTTGGAAAGAATCGAGGAGAGCCTGATGGAGCGCGGCAGTTGGGAAGGGGAACTGCGCCAACATCGCCGGGACGGTTCCACGATTCTGGCCGCGAGCCATTGGTATTTGCAGCGCGATAAGCAAGGGCGGCCCTCCGCCGTGGTCGAGGTCAGTATCGACGTCACCGCACTGAGGCAGGCGGAGGAAGCGGTACGCGAGAGCGAAGCTCAGTTTCGGACCCTGGCGAATGCGATCCCGCAGTTGTGCTGGATGGCGAACGCCGACGGCCGGGTTTTCTGGTATAACCAGCGCTATTACGAGTACACCGGCGCGACGCCTGAACAGGTGGTGGGATGGGGCTGGCAGTCGCTGACCGACCCGGAGGTGCTGCCGAAGGTCCTGGAGCGCTGGAAGGCGTCGATCGCAACCGGACAGACATTCGATATGGTTTTTCCGCTCCGCGGTGCGGATGGTGTTTTCCGCCCGTTTCTGACTCGGGTCGTCGCGCTACGCGATCAAAAAGGCAATGTGACGCGCTGGTTCGGCACCGGCACCGACGTCAGCGAGCAGCTCAAGACCGAGCAGGCACTGCGCGAAAGCGAGGAGCGGTTGCGGCTTGCACAGCAGGTGACTCGCGCCGGCACATTCGACCGAGATCTTCAGGCCGGCGTGAACCGGTGGACGCCCGAACTGGAGGCGATACACGGCCTGCCGCCCGGCGCCGGAACGCAACGGGCTTGGGAGGAACTGATCCATCCCGAAGACCGGCCCGAGGTTTTACGGCGGGTGGAGAACGCCATGGACACGGGCGCCTTTGAGGGCGAGTGGCGCGTGATCCGGCCTGACGGCGTGGTGCGCTGGATGTTCGGAAGAGCTTGGGTATTTAAGGACGATTCCGGAAAGCCCGTTCGGATGATCGGAGTCAACATCGATGTGACCGAACGCAAGCAGGCGGAAGAAGCGCTTCAGCAACAAACCGCGCTCGTCAACTTCTCACATGACGCCATCATAGCGGCGGATGCAAACCGGGTTATCACCACGTGGAATACAGGGGCGGAGGAGACCTACGGCTGGACCAGGGCCGAGGCCATTGGAAAAGTAATGCATCAGCTTCTCCAGACCGAGTCGCCTGTTTCGATAGCCGATATCGACCGGATATTAGCCCAGGACGGCCGCTGGGACGGGGAACTCGTCCACGCGCGGCGGGACGGGAAGCGGATCATCGTCGAAAGCCGGCAAGTCCTCCGGCGGGAAGACGGTCTCCCGACTGGAATTCTGGAAATCAATCGCGACATCACCGATCGGAGGCGTCTCGAAGACCAGTTCCGGCAGGCGCAGAAACTTGAAGGCATTGGAAGGCTCGCGGGGGGCGTGGCCCACGATTTCAATAACCTGCTGACCATCATATCGGGATATGTTCAGACAGTCCTGGACGATCTTGCAGTGCAACATCCGTTGCATGAACCAATGGAGCAGATCTCGAAGGCCGCCTCTCGCGCCAGCGGCCTTACGCGGCAGCTCCTCATATTCAGCCGCCGCCAGGTGACTGAACCGAGGAACATCGTGCTGAACGATCTGGTGCGGGATTTTGAGAAGATGCTCCGGCGGCTCATCGGCGAAGACATCCACCTGGTCCTCTCGCTCGATCCGGATGCCGGCGTCATTCGCGCCGACGCCGGCCAGATCGAGCAGGTGATTCTGAACCTGGCAGTCAACGCCAGGGATGCGATGCCAACCGGCGGCACGCTGTCGATTGAGACTTCGAGTCTGGTCGCGGACGCAGAATTCGCTCAGAAGCACTTGTCGGTGCAACCAGGCCTGTATGTTGTATTGGCGGTGAGCGATACCGGCGCCGGGATGTCTCCCGAAGTGAAGTCGCACCTCTTCGAACCGTTCTTTACAACGAAAGCGGCAGGTAAAGGCACCGGGCTGGGGCTGTCGACCGTGTATGGAATTGTCCGGCAAAGTGGAGGCTCGATCTGGGTCTACAGCGAGGCGGGCAGGGGGACCGTTTTCAGGATGCTGTTCCCGGCAGTCAAGGCCGAAGGGGAACCGGCCCCGCTTGCGCCGGTGACGGCCTCTGCCGGCAGCGAGACGATTCTGCTCGCGGAAGACGATCCCGATGTCCGCGAGTTCGTGCGGATGGTCCTTGAGCGGAGCGGCTACACCGTGCTGGCAGCTTCAAATGGCCGCGAAGCACTGGAACTGGCCCGTCAATATACGGGGCTTATCCACCTTGTAATGGCCGACGTTGTGATGCCCGAGATGGGCGGCACGGAATTGGCCGAACACTTCGGCGCCGAACATCCCGGGGTTCCCGTGCTGTTCATGTCCGGCTACACGAATCATCTCGGGCTGCGGGAAGAGATGGGGGCAGGCTACGTGCAAAAACCCTTCACGGCAGCGAGTCTCCTGACCAAGATACGGGCGGTGCTGGATGCGGCCGAGAGGCGTCTCGGCGGGCATGGATGCTAGACCGCAACGGAGCGGTTTGCCAATCATCATTCCGGCTCCCTCGGACAAAGGGATTGATCCGGAACAGCAGCAGTACTCCCATTGAGGTGCCCTGCTCCCGCGCCTGGTGGTTCGGAATGCGCAGGGTATAAGTTTCTGGTGTACGCGGATGCGCAACTCTTCAGGCCCGACCTTCAGCGGCGCATTTTGGAGCGCTTTGCGATTCCCCCGGCGATGGCCGTCTCTCAGGCCGATGAGCACTACATGAGCACACGGAAACTCGGCAAAGGTGGCCTTGCGTGAACATCTGCATCCATCGCGGAACCAAGCAGATTGGCGGTACGTGCGTGGAACTGGAACAAGACGGCGCGAGGCTTGTCCTCGATCTCGGGTTGCCTCTCGACGTGGAGGAGGCGACCTCCGGCCTTCTGCCGCCAGTGGGCGGATTCCACAATCCGGATGCCAATCTGCTGGGGGTTGTACTGTCACATCCGCACCAGGATCATCACGGCCTGATGCGGTTCCTCCTGCCTTCCACGCCTCTTTATATGGGAGCGGCAGCCGAACGGATTATCGCGGCGGCCTCGATGTTCATCCGGGGAGGCGTGCCGCTCCGCGCCGCTGGGCATCTGAGCGACGGCGCGCCGCTCGATGTGGGACCGTTCCGGATCACGCCCTACCTCGTCGATCACTCGGCGTATGACGCGTATGCGTTGATGGTCCAGGCCGGTGGAAAGACGCTGTTTTACAGCGGGGACTTGCGCGCGCACGGGCGCAAGGCGGCGATGTTCGAAAAGTTGATCCGATGTGCGCCGCGCGGCGTGGATGCGCTTCTGCTGGAGGGGTCGAGTATTGGGCGGTTGGCGGCTGAAGAGCAGTTTCCAACCGAAACGGAACTGGAAGCGTCTCTTGTCAAGTTGGCCTCCCGAACCCGCGGAGCCGTGCTGGTCTGCGCTTCGGCGCAGAACATTGACCGGGTCGTGACCGTGTTCCGTGCTGCGCGCCGTTCGCGCCGGGTGCTTGTGATCGATCTTTACGGCGCAGTGGTTTTGGATGCCACCGGAAACGCGAACATCCCACAGTCCCACTGGGAGGATGTCCGTCTATTCGTGCCCGAATGGCAACGGCGTCACGTGAAACGCAAGGAGATGTTCGACGTCTTAAAGCGCCACTCCAGCAACCGCGTGTTCCCGGAACAATTAGCGGCACTGGCGCCCGAAGCAATTTTCCTGTTCCGTCCAGCCTGGATAAGGGATCTGGAGGGCGCTCAGTGCCTGGCGGATGCCCGGTTGGTGTGGTCCCAATGGGATCGCTATCTCACGGATCCGGCGTTCGCTAAGTTTATGGAGTGGCAAGATCGATCCGGAATCCCAATGCATGTGTTACATACTTCCGGCCATGCCTCGATAGCCGATCTACAACGCCTGGCCAAGGCGATTAGTCCCAAACGCCTGGTGCCGGTCCATTCATTTGAATCTGGCCGCTATGCCGAGTATTTTCCTAATGTTGAATGCCGCAATGACGGCGAAAGGTGGTCTTTGTGAGTCGTCTACTTAGCTCTAAAGATGCAGGCAGCTTTCACGACAGGGTCTCTCAAGCCGCTGCTCGATGCTACACGCGGGATTTCATCCGAACTCGGTGGCCGGTACTTCGCCAGAGTTTTATCGGAGCCGAATCGACAAGCTGTGCGCTGGCGCCTGGGACTCACTGATCCGCGGAGAGCATCACTTTCTGCTCGGCCGTGGCAATAGCTGATCGGGGGACCAGATCCTTCGCTTGCGGCCCGGAACGGGCCATGCCTGAACTCCCTCGCAGCCTACCGCGGCCGGCCTTCGTCGCGGACGATCAGGATGGGCGCGTCGAGGGCGTGCCGTACGCCATCGATGGTTCGGCCGAACACCAGGTCCTGAATGCCTTTGTGGCCATGGGCTCCCATCACAACGAGATCCGGCTTCAACTTCTTCGCCTGCCGGATGATCTCCTGTTTCGGGTCGTGCGAGTAGCTGACGGCCGCCTCCGCCTGAACTCCCTGCGCCCTCAGACCCTTTACGATCCTATCCAGGTATTCCTCCCCGGCCTCCACTTCCGCTGTCGATGCGAGGGAGCCGAATACCTGGCTTGTGACGTCCTCCTCGACGTGAAGCAGGTACACCTTCGCGTCGTGCTGCCGGGCGATGGCGGCGGCGTGCGCTATGGCCGCCCGGTCGCGGTCCGTATGGTCGAGCGGCACCAGGATGGCCTGGTATGCCGGGGGCGCCAGTTCGCCGGCCAACGGTTCGGGCATCGCGACCGCCTCCGGCCGGCGGCGGCGCAGCCGCGGGATCCACGGCTGGAACGTGATCCACACCAGCAGGAGGAACAGGCCGATCAGCACCGGCAAAATGATGACCATCAGAATCGTCCGGTAGCGGCCCACGGTTTCGAACCATTGTGCGACCGTCAGCCACGCCAGGCGGATGTTCAACCCCACAATCACGAGCGCCACCGACCAGGCGGACGCCTTCAGCCACGGGCCGTTGACGAACGAGCGCATCCGCCGGTGATCGCTGGTGAAATGGATCAGCGGGATCACCGCGAACGGGAGCTGCAGGCTCAAAATCACCTGGCTCAGAATCAGCAGATGGAACGTGCTCGCGTCACCCGCAAGATAGATCGTCATAGCGGCGGGGACTACGGCGGCCATACGGGTAATCAGCCTCCGCAGCCACGGCCGCATGCGGATCGTGAGAAAGCCCTCCATGACGATCTGCCCGGCCATGGTTCCGGTCATCGTGGAGGAAAGCCCGGAGCACAATAACGCCACGCCGAAGAGAACGCTCGCCATCGCGGTGCCGAGCAGCGGGGCCAGCAGCTTGTAGGCGTCCTGAATCTCCGTCACTACGATGTTCAGCTTGAAGAAAACCGCCGCGGCCAGGATCAGTATCGCCGCGTTTACCAGCAGAGCGCCGTTGAGCGCCACCACGGAATCGATCAGGTTGAACCGGCACGCCACTCTCTTTTCGGCCTTCGTTTCGCCGATGCGCCGGGTCTGGACCAGCGCGGAGTGCAGGTAGAGGTTGTGCGGCATCACCGTCGCGCCCAGTATTCCAATGGCGATGTAGAGGCTCTGGTTCGAGAGGCGGGGAACCAGGCCCGTTGCCACCTCGGAGGCCACCGGGCGCGCCATGAGGATCTCCAGCAAGAAGCAGACCCCCATCACGGTGATCAGGCTCAACACGAAGGTCTCAAGCACGCGGATCCCAAAGCGCGAAAGCCAGAGCAGCAGCAGGCTGTCCACCGCGGTAATCAGCACGCCGGCAAGCAGCGGCAGTCCGAACAGGAGGTTCAAACCGATCGCCGCGCCCAAAACCTCGGCAAGGTCGCAGGCTGCAATGGCAATCTCGCACAGGAACCAGAGCGTGAAGTTCACGGGCCGCGGATAGGTCTCCCGGCAGGCCTGCGCGAGGTCGCGCCGGCTTACGATGCCGAGTCGGGCGGACAGCGTCTGCAGCAGGATGGCCATGAGGTTCGACATCACCAGCACCCAAAGGAGCTGGTAGCCGAAACGCGCGCCGCCCTCGAGGCCGGTGGCCCAGTTGCCCGGGTCCATATAGCCGACGCTCACGAGGTACGCCGGCCCGGCAAAGGCGAACATGCGCCGCCAGATGGATTGATGGGAGACGGGTACCGACCCGTGTACCTCAGGAAGAGATCGCGACTGTTCCCCGGCCCCAATCATGCGGTTTTGTGAAAGCTCAATCGTAGTTTAGCATCGGTATTGCGGCCCAAGACCGCTAAAGCTAAGCGCCCCCGCAGTCCTGTACGCGCGGCCTGCCCGCCACCGCGGTCCGCGGCCAGCCAGCCGTGTGATTAAAGCCAACCAATATTCGCAGGATTTCGATAGAATCATCCTGACCATGGCCGCTTCACGCGTTTTTCCTCCGATTCTCACGATCTTATTCGCGCTCCATTCCGCCGCGGCCGAGCCGCGCTGGCTGAAAGTCCGCTCTGCGAATTTCGAGCTATTCACCGCGGCGGGCGAGCGAAACGGACGCAACGCGATCCTCCATTTCGAGCAAGTGCGCAACTTCTTCCTGAAAGCCACGAAATTGAGGCCGGATTCCCAACTTCCGGTACGTATCATCGCGTTCGGGTCCAGCAAGGAATACAAGCCCTACGCGATGAACGAATTCGCCGCGGCGTACGCTGCGAGCGGCCAGGATCGCGACTACATCGTCATGGGCGGTCTCGGGTCGGAGAATTACCCAGTGGCTGTTCACGAATACGTGCATCTCCTGCTTCGCCCGGCCGGAGCCAGCGTGCCGCTCTGGCTGAACGAGGGAATCGCGGAGTTGTATTCCACGCTGAAGGCGGTGGGTAAGAAGGTTGAGATCGGCCACGTACTGCCGGGACGCTACCTGGTCCTCCGTTCCTCCAAGTGGCTGGACCTGGAAACGCTGACGAACGTCGGCCACGATTCGCCGCAGTATAACAATAAGGACCTCGCGTCCGTGTTCTACGCCGAGTCATGGGCACTCACACACATGCTCATGATGAACGAGGAGCATCGGGCGAAACTCGGCGACTTTCTGGCCGCGCTCTCGGAAGGCAACCAGGCGGCAGCGTTCGAACGCGCGTACGGCAAGAAGATGTGGGAGATCTGGACCGACCTCCAGACCTACATGCGCCGCGGTCAGTTCAACTACGGTTCGTACGATGTGATGCTCGAGAAGGCGGCCGAACAGCCGGAAATCGGCGAAGCCGACCCTGTCGAGCGCGACTTGGTGCTGGCTGGCCTGCTCGCCACGTTGCGGCGATGGGATGAGGCAAAGCTGGCATTCGAACGACTGGCGCGGGAACATCCCACTCGCGCGGAAGTCGAGGAAGCATTCGGGTATGCCGCACTGAGATCCCGCCAGAATGAGGTCGCCCTCGCCCATTTCGCGCGCGCCGCCGAACGCGGCAGCACCAATGCCAGGTTCTACTATGACTACGCAAACCTGCTACAGCTAAGCGGCGAAACAGGCTCTTCGAAGATGTTCAGCAAGGCGGTCGAACTGGATCCAGGTTTTCTCAAAGCGCACTTAAGGCTTGGGTTCAGCCTGATGTCGGAACATAACTATGAGGGCGCGCTCAAGCACCTGCAACAGGTAAGGAGGGTGGATCCGGAGGATGCCTTCCACCTGTTCTACTCTCTCGCGTATGCCCGCCAGGCGACGGGTAAGCGCCAGGAAGCGCTCATAGCGCTGGCGCGCGCCAAAGATCATGCAAAGAGCCCGCGCGAAACCGCATCGGTGAACCAGTTGCGCGAATACCTGGAGCGGCCGGAAGCCGCCGGGATTCCCCTTCCGAGCGGGGCAGGCGGAACACCGATACTCGTCAACCGCTCCCGTGCCTCCGAAGAACCGCCGGAGCAGCCCGGCCCGCCAACCATCAGGCGTGCCGGCGAAGCCGTTGAGGCGCCCGCGCCAGTCCTGGCACCCGTGAAGCCGGAGCCGGCGCTTCCCTCCATCGAGGGCACGCTCGATCAGGTGGACTGCCTCGGCAAAAAGGCACGCTTGCGGATACGTTTCCAGGGGCGTCCGGTAAGGCTGGTGATTGCTGATCCCACCTTGGTGGAGGTGCAGGGCACCAGCAGTCCGACAGTGGACTTCGCCTGCGGTGCCCAGCAATCCAGGCCGGTAAAGATCACCTACGAACCAAAGGTAGACGGTGAACTGGGCACCATAGGCACCGTAAAGAAAATAGAATTCATGCGGAAATGATCGATCTATCGATCTACATTCCTGTCATCAGCCCGCGTAGAGGGTCATCCCGCCGTCCACACGGATGATCTGGCCGTTGACGAACCGGCTCGCGTGCCCTGCCAGGAACGCCACCACGTCCGCGATTTCGGCCGGCTCGCCGTACCGTATGAGCGAGTTGCCCGCTTCCATCATCTCCGGATCCACCTTGCGGGTCGCCACGAACCGCGCGGTCTTCGTCGGCCCGGGGCTGACGGCGTTCACTCGCACGCCGTGCGGCCGCAGTTCGTATGCCAGGCACCGCGTGTAGTGCACCACAGCCGCTTTGAGCGTCGAGTAGACCACCTCCGGAGACGTGCCGAAGTGGCCCGCGATCGAACCGATGTTGATGATCGCCCCGCTCCCCGCCGCAACCATCGCGGGGGCGAACGCCTGGCACACCAGCATCGTCCCGATCAGGTTGTTGTTCACCTCTAGCTGAATGTCTTCCATCGAGATGCCGAGAGCCGTGTTCGGGTTCGGTTTGCCGCCCGTCACGCCGATGTCTCCGCCCGCGCAGTTCACGAGCAGGCTCACCGGTCCCAGCTTCGTGCAGATCTCCTGCTGCATCCGGCGCACAGCCTCGGGGTCTCCGATGTTCCCCGTCACCGCCAGCGTGCGCACGCCGTTCTCAGCGATCCGCGCCGCAACGGCGCGGAGATCCGCGGCTTCACCGTACTTCGACGGCGACGTCCAGTCCAGGTCGTGGATCGCTACATCGGCGCCCAGTTCGGCAAGCCGCCCCGCAATCGCCCGCCCGAGCCCGCGCCCGGACCCTGTCACAAACGCTATCTTTCCGCTAAGTTCTTTCTGCAATTGGTTTCTCCAGTCCAGTCTGTATCCAAACGCAACACCGGCCCTTGATCGGGCCTTGCATCAAACGCAACGCCAGCCCTTTACCGGGCCTTGTATCAGGGCACGGCTTCAGCCGTGCCGTACGGTGTCACCATCACTGGGCTTTAGCCCCTGCTGCCTTTCTCGGGGGCTAAAGCCCGGTCCTTCTCCTGACACTGCGGCACAGCCGTGCCCTGATACAACGGCCCGCCCGCCGACCGGACCGCCACCACTATCAGCGTCGCGTCGTCGTGAAAATTGTTGTCTGTAAACTCAGTGACCGCCCGCAGCACGCTCTGCCCAATGTCCGCGGCGGTCGCGGCTTCGGCCGCGCCCACCAACCCGGCCAGCCGCTCTTCTCCGAACTCTTCGTCGCGCGAACTGAAAGCCTCGCTCAGGCCGTCGGTGAACAGCAGCAGCCGGTCGCCTGGTTCGAGCGCGACTTCATCCTCGTCGTAGGCCGCCGAACCGGAAACGCCCAGAATCAGCCCGCCCGCATCCAGCCGCTCGACCCCGCCCACCGCGCGCCACAGAATCGGCCACAGGTGCCCGGCGTTCGAATACCTCAGACGCATGGTCCGGGTATCCAGGACACCATAGAAAAACGTAATAAACTTGCCCACCGGGATGTTGCTCGATATTACGCGGTTCACCCGCTCGCACAAGTCCTTCGGCGCGGCCGATTCATACGCCAGCGCCTTGACCGCCGCCTGAAGGTTCGACATGAGCAGGGCGGCCGGAATCCCTTTTCCGGAGACGTCGGCGATCACCAGGGCGAGCCGCCCCTCCCCAAGATCGAGCACGTCGTAGTAGTCGCCCCCTACCACTCGCGCGGGTTGCCACGCCCCCGCGATATCGATCCCCGGAGCCGGCGGAATGCGTCCCGGCAGCAGCGCCTGTTGAATTTCCCGCGCCTTCTCGAACTCCCGCTCCTGCCGCTCAAAACGCAGGTTCTCGATCGCCACCGCAATCTGGTTCGCCGCCGCGGCGAGGAAATCCCTGTCCTGCCGGTCGTATTCCTCATCGGAGAGTTTGCCGCCCAGGCTCAGGAACCCGATCAGGCCGTCCCGCCGCCGCATAGGCGCCAGCAACTCGCAGCCGAGTTGGGCGAGCATGTGCCGTTCACTCTCGGGCAGGTCCGGCGGCGGAGGGCCGATCCGGTCGAGCGAGGCCACCAGTTTTCCGTCCGACGCGAACCGTACCGACTCGCTGACTTTATCAGGCATGCCGACCTTCGCCACCGCGACAAACGCGCGCTCATCCTGGGGCTGCAGGCACAGCACGACAGAGCGGTTTTGCAGCGCTTCCTGCAAACGGTCCACCGCGATTCCGAACAGGCGCCTCTGGTCGCGCGAGTCCGCCACGTCGCGGCTCAATCCGCTCAGCGCGGCCGGGTAGTCCTGCCGGCGGCGGAAGAAACGCCGGTCCACGAAGCCCTGCACCCTGTTGCGCACCGGCACGAACGCTACCGCGACCGCCAGCGTCGAAACGATCGCCACCCACTGGCTCGTCGCGCCCGTTGAGCGGCTCACCAGCGCGCCCACGCCGCCCACCAGCCCCAGGTACATGAAGCCGAGCAGTCCGGTCACCCCGCCATAGACCACCGTCCGGCGTATGTAAATATTGATTTCCATCAGCCGGTACTTGAGGATGGCGAACGCGAACGATACCGGTATAAACAGCAGCGCGAGGATGTGCAGGTCGCTGCCGGCAATCTCGATAATCGCCGCCCGCGTGCTGCCGCGCTCGAATCCGAGCAGCCACTTGAGCAGGCTCGCGAGCGGCTGCGACAGCACGAACCCGGGCACCGCGATCAGAATTCCCCAAAGCGGCCACCGCACCTGCTGCTTTTCCTCGACGCCCGCTTCGCGGTAACTCCGGTACACCGAAACGCACGCCCCAACCGGGATGATGACCCATTCCATCGCTACGCACGCAGCGAATTCGGCCACCAGGCTCAGCAGCATTGCGACCGTAACTGCGTGATGAAACGCGGCCGGCGCCCCGAACAGGAACCCGCCCGCGTGAAGCGTGCTCCCCACCGCCGCCGGAAGCACCGCTATGGACGTTATCGTCAGGCCCGGACGGTCCAGAATCGACGCCCACCAACCTGCCTTCCTCAGAGCCGTGCGCCACCGCACAACCAGAAACACGGCCACCGGAAGCGACAAGGCCAGCAGCCCCAGCGCAACTGGTACCCGATGCTCCGATACCCAGTCCGCAATCCCCGTCACGAGTGATCCGAACCGCATCTCGCCCCTGCGGTTCGTCAGCATCGCAAAACTCGCCAGTCCACCGATCAGAAGCGCCGTGCCGGCCGGCAGGCCGTAAATCCAGCGCAGCACCGCCGGATGCCGGTCGAGAATCGGACGCCGCCGCGGAAAGATCAGGCAGAAATGGAGCAGGGCGGGGAAGAACAGGAACGTCACCGCGATGCCCGCCATCGTGACGAGCGCTCCTTCGGGCGTCGGTTCTCCGCGGCGAGGCCCCATCGATAGCAGCCGCGCGAAACCGAACATCGTGCAACTAAAGAAGAAGATCAGCGCCCGCTGGTCATCCGTCCGCTTCAGATACACGAACGTGCCGACGGTCAGAAACGTCAGGCCTACAAACAAATCGAGGAAGAGGTCTATCAGGACCGGAATCCGGCGGAACGGGTTCTCCAGCCGGATCGCGATGTCCCGCTCTCTGCCTTGCCGCGAAATCGTGTAGACAACCGCGTCTCCGGGCTTGAGCCGGCGGTGGATTTCGTTCAGCTTCTCCCGGGCGCCGTTGATTGCGACAATGCGGTCGTTGACCTCAAACCCGGCGCGAGCGGCCGGACCCAGCGGATTCATGCCCTCCACCGTCAATTCCGTCCGTTCGGCTGACAGGAGGTACCCGAACCTCACGCCGGACCAGCCAATCTGCGGCCCTCTCGTCCATCGCTTTGCGAAGTTCGCCAGAATCGGAACCGCGCAGGCCAGAACAAGCGAGAGCAGCGCGATCTGTCGGATCCGTACGCTCATGCCGTCTATTCCGGAGTCATTGTACCGGAATACACCTGCTTGCCTCCAATCCAGGTGCTATCAATAATGATTCCCCGCGATTTCGGAATGTAACGCAGGCAAACGAGATCTCCGAGCTCGCCCGCCGCGAGCCCGGCCTGCCGCCCTTCGATCCCCGCAACCAGCGCCGGGTTGACGGTTGCCATGCGGACGGCATCCGCAAAGCCCAGACCTCCCAGCCGCATCAGATTCTCAATGCCGCGGTCCATGCGCAGCGCCGACCCCGCCAGGCGGGTCTGCCCGGCCAGCATCACACGGTTGTCCGCCGTCAGGTCCACTTCCTGTTCGCCCAGCTTGTATCTCCCCGGCGCGCATCCCGCAGGCATCGCCGCATCCGTAACCAGCACCGAACGCTGGGTCCCCTTCGCTCTCAGCGCGGTCTTCAGGAAGCACGCCGGAAGATGTATGCCGTCCACAATGAACCCGGCCGCGAGCCGGTCTTCCGCAAGCTGCTCCCACAGGTAATTCGGATGGCGCGGCAGAACCGCGTGGGCGCCGTTGCCCAGGTGCGTGGACATGGTAGCCCCGGCGCGGACCGCGTCCGCGATCTGCGCCGCCGTCGCGTTCGTGTGCCCGATGCTCACCACTACGCCCTCGGCAACGAGCGCCTCGATATACCGCGGCGCCTCGGGCCACTCCGGCGATAGCGTCACCAGCCGCACCAGCCCGCGCGCCGCCTCCTGCATCCGGTGAAACTCACGCACGTCCGGACGCCGCACCCATCTGCGCGGATGCGCGCCGCGCGGGCCGTCGTCCGGGGAAATGTGCGGCCCTTCGACGTGGAAACCTTCGATCGCCTCGCCCTCCGGCAGCCGTTCTTTCGCTTCAACCACGTTGCGCAGCGCGCCGCACATGTCCTCGGGCGAGCCGGTAATTACGGTCGGGAAGAACCGCGTCACCCCCGCCGAGAAAAGCACCCGGATCGAGCGTGCGATTTCCTCGTGCGGCGCGGCCGGAGAGTTGTAGTCCACCCCGGCGAAGCCGTTCACCTGAAGGTCGATCCAGCCGGGGGCGATGTGCCCCTCCGCCTCGGCCACTGGGCGGACCGATTCGATCGTCCGGCCGAAAACCACCTCGGTCGGAAGCCCCGTCAGCACATCAACGCCGCAACATTTCATAAGCCGCCTGTTTTATATACAAGTTTTCCACACCGCTCGGCCGCTAAGTCAAAGAATATACGGGGAATAAACTCTGTTGAAAAGGGAATGTGAAGTCTCTTTAAGGCTGGATTTCGGACGCCTTCCCTGCTAAAAAGGGAGTGCCTCTTGCGAGCCCGGTCCGGGTGACGATTCTCGGGGGAGGTAGTTCTCCGGACCGTGCTCACAGGGTTCCCTCCCCCTCAACCGTATCAGCCTACAAACGGACGGCCGGCTGCGGTGCGTTCACGGGCGTCAGCCAGCCGTGGTGGTCGGACTTCGACCCGTCCAGAATCGCAAAGAATTCCTTCTGTAGCCGCTCGGTAACCGGCCCGCGCCGCCCCACGCCCACTTTCACGCGGTCGACCGAGCGAATCGGAGTGATCTCGGCCGCCGTGCCCGTGAAGAACACCTCGTCGGCGATGTAAAGCAGTTCGCGCGGGATCAGCGTCTCCACCACGGGAATCCCAAGCTCCTGCGCCAGTTGGATCACCGAATCCCTTGTGATTCCCGGCAACACCGACGCGCCGAGCGGGGGCGTCAGAATCTTCCCGTCGCGAACCACAAAGATGTTCTCGCCCGAGCCTTCGCTCACGTACCCTGCCGTATCGAGGGCGATGCCTTCGTTGTAGCCGTTCGCCAGGGCCTCCATCTTGATGAGCTGCGAATTCATGTAATTCGCCCCGGCCTTCGCCATCGCGGGCAGCGTGTTGGGCGCCATGCGGTTCCAGCTTGAAATGCAAACGTCCACGCCCTCCGCAATGGCTTCCTCGCCGAGATAACGGCCCCATTCCCAGCAAGCCAGATAGACCTCGACCGGATTGCCTCCCGGGTACACGCCCATTTCGGCGTACCCGCGCAGCACGATCGGCCGCACGTAGCAAGCGGCCATCTTGTTCACGCGGACCAGTTCCTTGATCGCGTCGCAGAGCTGCTCGGGTGTAAATGGAACCTCGGTGCGGTAAACCTTGGCCGAATCGATCAGCCGCCGCACGTGCTCGCGCAGCCTGAAAATCGCTGGGCCGGAAGCGGTGTCATAGCAGCGGATGCCTTCAAATTGCGAAGTGCCATAGCTGACCACATGGGACAGCACGTGTATCTTCGCGTCATTCCAAGGGATGAACGTACCGTTATGCCAGATTTTCTCGGTCGGGACTAACATGAAGTTATTATAGACCCCCAACGGCGGCACAGGCCCGCACACCTCTTTTTTCCCAACACTTTGTCGCGTCTTCCCGCGCTTCAGGAGTACAATGCCCCGAAGGAGATCGGCAATGAACAGGCCCCGAAACCCGCAACGGCGCAAGTTTCTTGGGATAGCGGCGTCCGCCGCCGCTTGCGGCGCGGCCACTTCCTGCGTTCGAAACGGCGGTTCCTGGCGTTTCTTCAAGACGGATGAGGCCGCTACCGTGAATGCTATCTGCGAGCGCATCATCCCTGCGGATGAGGACGCCGGAGCAGCCGCCGCGGGCGTGGTGAATTTCATTGACAAGCAGATGCGCGGCCCGTTCCGCCGTTTTCAGAAGACCTACCGCCACGGTGTGATTGCGGTCAACCAGCTCAGCCTGCGGCAGTTCCGGAAGCGGTTCGTCGAGCTCGCGCCCGAGCGGCAGGACGAAGTGCTCACCGCCATGGAGCAGAACAAGGTCCCGCCCGACGTGTGGGATCCCGCCCAGGCGCGCCTCTTCTTCGACATGGTCGTCAACCACACGATGCAGGGCTTCTACGGCGACCCGCGCCACGGCGGCAACCGCGAAGCCGTGAGCTGGCAGATGCTCGGAATTCCGCTCATCCCGATCCGCGGCCGCCAGCAGTACGACCTCACCGGAGGGGAGCTATGAGCCTCAAGCGCGTGAATGCCGTGGTGGTGGGCTCGGGCGCCGGAGGCGGCATCGTCGCCAAGGAGCTGGCCGAGGCGGGGCTCTCCGTCGCGCTGCTCGAACGCGGCAAGTGGTACACTCCCGCCGACTGCCGTAAGGACGACCTCCGCAACCAGCGCACCAGCGCGCTCGGAAACGCCTTCGGGCCCGATGACGAGCGCAACCCCCGCGTGACGGTGGACGCCAAGGGGCAACCCCGCATCGTTCTGGCAAGCGAGGGCGCCTACCAGAACAACGCCGCCTGTGTAGGCGGAGGCACGCTCAGCTACGGAGCCATGGCCTGGCGCTTCATGGAAAAGGATTTCCGGATGCGTTCCACCTACGGCGCCATCGAGGGCAGCACGCTCGAAGACTGGCCCATCGGCTACGACGACCTGGAGCCCTTTTACGAGAAGGCCGAGTGGGAGATCGGCGTTTCGGGCGACGTCGTGCCGGACCCCTTCCACGCACCGCGGCGCAGGAACCTCCCGATGCCGCCGCTGCCTCCGAATAAGGAATACCTCATCCTCAAGCCCGCCGCGCAGCGCCTCGCGCTGCACCCGTTCGACATCCCCATGCTGCGCAACAGCGTCCCTTACGACGGCCGCGGCACCTGCATGCGCTGCCGCTGGTGCGTGGGTTTTGCCTGCGAGGTAAACGCCAAGTGCGGAACCCAGAACACCGTGATCCCGAAGGCCCTGGCGACCAAAAACTGCGACCTGCGCACGGACTCGATGGTGAAGGAAATTCTCACCGATGCCCGCGGCCGCGCAACGGGCGTTGCCTACTACGACGCGAAGGACCGCCTTCAGGAGCAGCCCGCGGATTTCGTCGTGGTCTCGGGCGCCGCCGTGGAATCCGCGCGCCTGCTGCTGAACTCCAGGAGCGCGTCGCATCCGGACGGCATCGGCAACCGCTACGACTGCGTGGGGCGCAACCTTCAGGGCCACGCCTACTCGGGCGCTTATGGACTGTTCGATGAGGATGTCTACGATGACATCGGACCCGGCGCCAGCATCGCCATCTGCGATTACAATCACGGAAACCCGGGGCTGGCGGGCGGCGGGATGCTGGCAAACGAGTTCATCCGGCTTCCATACCTTTTCACCACTCAGATTCCTCGCACTGTCCCGCGCTGGGGCAAGGCGCACAAGGATTTCATACGCAAGGCTTACAGGCACAGCCTCGGCGTGAAGGGCCCGGTGCAGGAGATACCGGTGTTCGACTCCCGCGTGCAGCTCGACCCCGAAGTGACGGACCACTGGGGCATTCCGGTGGCGCGCCTCAGCGGCTACAAGCACCCGCACACGATAGAGATCGGGCGGTTCCTCGCCGACAAGGCCGAGGCGTGGTTGAAAGCCGCCGGCGCGACGTATACCTGGAAGCAGCCGGCGGGGCAGGGACTCAGCGCCGGCCAGCACCAGGCGGGCACCTGCCGCATGGGCAACGACCCTAAGACCTCGGTGGTGGACAAGCACTGCCGCGTACACGGCATGGACAACGTCTACGTCGTCGATGGCAGCGTACACGTTACCAACGGCGGGTTCAATCCGGTGCTGACCATCATGGCAATCGCCTACTACGCATCCGCGCAGATGGTGCGCGACTGGAAAAACAAGGCGTCATAATATGAAAGCGAAATATCGCTATCTGGCGATCGCCAGCCCGGTTCTCCTCTTGCTGGCCGTCCCGGTGGGCAGCTTCGTTTACGAGTCGGGTGGCGGGAAGGCCTGTGCCAGGTGCCACGAAATCCAATCGTCATATGACAACTGGCATTCCTCCACGCATCGCAACGTGAAGTGTACCCAGTGCCACGGCGACGCCCTCACATTCGACGTCGGCTTCCATCTGGCGAACTTCCGCCGCGTCGTCACGCACTGGGGCAACAACGTGCCCGAGCGCGTCCGGCTCAAGCACACCGAACTGTACCCCGTGGCTGAGCGCTGCCAGAGCTGCCACCAGCAGGAATTCGCGCAGTGGAGGACCGGACCGCATTCGGCCACCTACCAGAGATTCTTCACCGACTCGAAGCACAACCGCCAGCGCCAACTGATGGACGACTGCCTGCGCTGCCACGGCATGCACTACGCCGGGAGCATCGGCGACCTCGTGACGCCCGTGGATACCAAGGGACCGTGGAAGATGCGGTCGCCGGAGATGGCCCAGCGCGCCGCGATTCCGTGCCTCGCCTGCCACCAGGTACACCGCACCGGGGAACCGCTATCGAAGCCGGATAAGCAGTTGTTCCCGCCCTCGCTGGCGCTCTACGACCGCCGCGGCGAGGGAAGCTACTCCGTGAAAACACTGCCGCTGCCGGCGATGCTCGAAGGTATGCGCGCCGTGAAGATCAGCCCGGACCGCCGGCAGTCGCTCTGCTACCAGTGCCACGCGCCGCTGGCGAGCATGCAGGTGAACTCGGGCGACGACCGCACCCCGGTCGGAGTCCATGAAGGTTTGAGCTGCCTCGCCTGCCACCAGAAGCACAGCCAGCAGACCCGCGCCTCCTGCGCCAACTGCCACCCGCGACTCTCCAACTGCGGCCTCGATGTGGAGAAGATGGATACGACGTTCAAAGACCCGAAGAGCGCGCACAACATCCACTTCGTGAAGTGCATCGACTGCCACCCGAAAGGAGTGCCAAAGAAACCGGCTGTGGTGGCGGGTAGGTAGAGCGCACGCGTCGCGTGCCACCAAGAAACTGCGAACTCCCGGGTCTGCCCCGGCGTACTTGGGTGTATGAACATCCGGTACGCCGTCCGCACCCTGCTGAAATCCCCGGGCCTGACTGGCATCGCCGTTCTTGCCCTCGGGCTCGGCATAGGCGCCAATACCGCCATCTTCAGCGTCGTAAACGCGGTTTTCCTGCGCCCGCTGCCCTATCCGGACGCGGACCGGCTCGTGGAAATCGCTGAAGGTAGGAGTGGCGGCGGCAGGATTTCCGTGTCCTACCCGAACTACCTCGACTGGAAGAAGCAGGCTGACGTTTTCGAAGCGATGGCCGCCCATCACGTGCACGACGCCACCATGATGGTCTCGGGAACCGCCGAACGTATTCCCGCCGGCTTTGTTGCCGCCGATTTCCTGCGCGCGCTGCGCATCTCTCCCCTCCTCGGCCGCGACTTCCGCGCCGAGGACGACCGCGAGGGCGCCGCGCCCGTCGCCATACTCACCTACAAGATCTGGCAGACGCGCTTCGGTTCGGACCCGGCCGTCCTCGGCAAACCCGTCTCGGTCGATCAGCGCAACTACACGGTCATCGGCGTCCTGCCGGCGGAGTTCCGGTTTTACCAGGCAATGGACGTCCTCATTCCCATTTCCGACACTGTCACGCGGTCGGTCCTCTACATGCGCGAGAACCACAATGGCGTGTACGCCATCGCGCGGCTGGATGGAGGCGTCACACTGGAGAAAGCGCAGGCGCAGATGAGCACGATCGCCGCCCGCCTTGAGAAGACGTACCCGGCGTGGAACACGGGCATCGGGGCCAGGGTGACCGGCCTGCGCGAACGCGTGGCGGGAGACTCGCGCCAGCCCGTCACCATGCTGCTCGGCGCCGTGTCTTTCATCCTTTTGATCGCGTGCGTAAACGTGGCGAACCTACTGCTGGCGCGGGCGTCGGACCGCAAGAAGGAGATGGCGCTCCGGGCCGCCCTAGGCGCGTCGCGGTGGCACGTCGTCCGGCAACTGCTCACCGAAAGCGTGTTGCTGGCCATTGCGGGAGGCGCGCTCGGCATCCTGCTCGCGCGCTGGAGTTTCGCCGGGCTGATTCGCCTCGTGCCCGCATCCCTGGCGGCCGGCGGGCTGAGCATCGACCTTCGCGTTCTCGGTTTCACGCTGCTCGTCTCGCTGCTGACCGGGGTGCTGTTCGGCCTCTTCCCGGCCCTCGACGGCCTCCGCGTGAATCTGAGCGACGCCATGCGCGACGGTACGCGCACCACCGGCGCATCCTCCCGCGGACGCCTGCGGGACGCGCTCGTCGTCGCCGAAGTCGCCCTTTCGCTGGTGCTCCTGGTGGGCGCGGGGCTCCTGCTGCGCACACTCGATAAGCTCATGAACGTCCGCCTTGGATTCCGGACGGAACACATGCTGATGGCGAAGGTGAGCCTGCCTGACTCCGACGCCATCTCCTTCGAGCAGGCCTCCGCGTTCTACGACAGGCTCGTCGAGCGGGCGCAGGCGATGCCCGGTGTCAAATCGGCCGGCAGCATCGACCAGATACCGCTCGGCGGGATGTTCTCCAGTGCCGTGTTCTGCCGCGCCGACCAGCCCATCCCGCCGCGCGGCAAACTGCCGAGCGCGGACCACCGCGTGGCGCACCCGGAGTACTTCCGCACGATGGGAATCCCCCTGCTGCGCGGCCGGCTGTTCACTCCGGCGGACGGGCGTGTCGGGGACTTTCGCCGCGACAGGATTGCCGAGTGGTTCCGCGGCAAGACCTTTGCCGTTCTGATCAACGAGACCATGGCCAGGCGGTTCTGGCCGAACGAGGACCCCGTCGGCAAGAGCTTCCGGTACGGCTTCCCGGAGATGAACGGGCCTCTAGTGACGGTGATCGGCCTCGTGGGCGACACGCGCGACTACGGGCCGGACTCGGAGGCGCCTCCGATCTGGTACTGGTCCGGTTATCAGTTTCCGCGCCGGGGTGTGACCCTGGTGGTCCGTTCCGAAGGCGAGCCGGGCACGCTGGCCGCGGCCGTGCGCCGCGCGAGCGCCGAACTCGACCCGAGCGCGCTGGTTACAGACGTGCGCACCGCGGAACAGCTCGTCTCAGGGTCCGTTGCCTCGCGCCGTCTGAACATGCTGCTGCTGGCCATCTTTGCCGGTCTGGCGCTGCTGCTGGCCGTCGTGGGGATCTACGGAGTGATGGCGTACGCCGTGAACCGCCGCAGCCATGAGATCGGCGTCCGCCTCGCGATGGGGGCCACGGCGGGCGACATCATGCGTATGGTGATCGGAAAGGCCGCACTGCTAGGCGGTCTCGGAATTGCCATCGGCGCGGTTGCCGCGCTCGGCCTCACCCGGCTCATCTCGGGTATGCTGTTCGGTGTCAAAGCAACCGATCCGCTGACCTTCGGCTGCGTCGCCGCTGTCCTGTTCGGAGCCGCTATCGCCGCGAGCTACACGCCAGCCCGGCGTGCGACGAAGGTATCGCCGCTCACCGCCTTGCGCTGCGAGTAGAACAGGCCTGACCTGCTCGATACCCCGCTTTGCCTTAACGAACGTTCATCTAACTCCCGATTTGGGGGTATCATTTGATTGTCCCGACCGGAGGTGGCAAAGCACAACATGGGGAACGGTAGCCCGGGCGAGGGCGCCATTTCTGCAATTCACACCGCGATACGGGGAAGGGCAAGGTTTAGGGTCGCCGGCCTGCACGGATGCCCCGACCTGAAGCGCGCACTGGAAAAGGAACTCCCAGGCAAACCGGGAATCAGGAACGTCGCGGCCAACACGGTCACGAGCAGCGTACTCGTCTACTTCGATCCGGATCGCCAGATCCCTGAAGTCGTCGGCTTGATCGAGGTCGTGTGCCGGGAGTGGCACAGGCCTCCCGGCGTGTGCAGCACAGGTCAGGAGGCCTGTGCCACACTCTGGCACACAGCCACTACGGGCGAGGTCGCCGGTTTCTGGCACACTTCTCCCACCCAGGGACTGGCCTCGTCGGTCGCGGCCGAAAGGCTTGCCGAGTACGGTCCGAACGTCCTGCCGCAGCCGAACGGCCGCTCGGCGCTCCAGATCTTCATCGACCAGTTCAAGAGCCTGCCCGTGCTGCTGCTAGCCGGCTCGGCCGCCGTCTCCGTAGCAACCGGAGGCATCGCCGACGCAGTGGTGATTTCAGCGGTCGTTCTGCTCAACGCCTCGATCGGCGCCTACACAGAGGCCCAGGCCGAGCGCACCGTCACATCCCTGCTGAACCTTGCCGAGCCGGTTGCCGTGGTGGTTCGCGACGGCCGGACCGCGCAGATCCGGGCGGAACGCGTCATCCCGGGCGACCTGATCCTTCTTGCGCGCGGCGGCCAGGTGCCCGCCGACGCCCGCCTCGTCGCCGTAGACAGCCTTACCGTGGACGAATCCGCGCTGACCGGCGAAAGCATGCCCGTGGATAAAGTCACGCGGGCGCTGTCCGACCCCGGACTGCCGCTCGCGGACCGCGTCAACATGGTCTACCGCGGCTCCGCGATCACCGGCGGAAGCGGCGCGGCGGTGGTTGTCGCCACCGGCCGGAGCACGGAAATCGGCGCGGTCCAGGAACTGATTGCATCCAGCGCGCAGCGCGAAACGCCTATGCAGCGGCAACTGCGTGCGCTCGGGGGCCAGATGGTCTGGTGGACGGGCGGAATCGCGGCTGCCGCCCTTGCCCTGGGGCTCCTCCGCGGCTACTCGCTGCTCGAAATGGCACGCAGCGCGATTGCGCTCGCCGTCGCCGCGGTTCCGGAAAACCTGCCCACGGTCGCCACGGTCGCGCTGGCCGGCAGCGTGAAATCGATGATGCGGAACAAAGTGCTTGTGCGCCGCATAGAGGCCGTCGAAACGCTGGGAACGGTCGAGGTCGTCTGCTTCGACAAGACCGGCACCCTCACTCTGAACCAGATGTCCGTGGTCGCGGTTTCGGCCGGCAAGAGCCGGTACGAAGTGAGCGGGGGCACGTTCTTCTCCGGCGGCAAGCCGCTGGAACTGTCCGTCCACCCCGAACTGCTCAGGCTCCTCGAAATCTGCTCGCTCTGTAGCGAAGCCGAGCTGGAGCAAATCAACGGTTGCGTAGCGGTGAACGGCTCCCCGACCGAGGCCGCGCTCGTCCGCATGGCCTTGAACAGCGGGCTCGACGTCCCGGCGCTGCGCCGCCGCTACCCCTTGCGCACAATCTTCCAGCGAACGGACCAGCAGAACCGCATGACGACAATACACGACGCGGGAGCCGGCCGCACGCTGGAAGCCGTGAAGGGGAGCCCTGCGGAGGTGCTCGCGCTCTGCGGCCGCGTCGCCAACGGCGGCGGCCTGCATCCCCTCACGGATGCCGAACGGCGCCAGATCCAGGGCGAGAACGAACGCATGGCCGGCGCCGCCCTGCGCGTCCTCGGGGTCGCCTGCCGCGATACCGGGGAGCACGGCCTGGTCTGGCTGGGTCTGGTCGGCATCGCCGACCCCCCGCGCGAAGGCCTCATGGAGTTGATGCGCGAATTCCGCGCCGCCGGTATCCGCCCGGTGATGGTTACGGGGGACCAGACCGCCACCGCGCACGCCGTGGGCCGGGCGCTCGATCTGAACGGCGGACGCCACCTCAACGTCTTCGATTCCACCCGCCTGGAAAGCCTGGAGTCCGCCGAACTGGGCGAGGGTGTATCGAGCGCCCAGATCTTCTCGCGCGTGAACCCCGCGCAAAAGCTGAGAATCGTGCGCGCGCTCCAGAGCACGGGCGCCGTCGTAGCCATGACCGGCGACGGCATCAACGACGGCCCGGCGCTCAAGGCCGCCGACGTCGGTATCGCACTCGGCCGGGGCGGGACGCAAGTGGCCCGCGAGGTCGCCGATGTCATCCTGACCGAGGACAACATCCAGACCCTGCTGCCCGCCGTGCGTGAAGGCCGCCGCGTCCACGACAACATCCGTAAATCCATTCATTACATCTCCGCCACGAACGCGAGCGAGGTATTGCTCACGCTCGGCTCGCTTGCGGCCGGGGCGGGGCAGCCGCTCACCGCCCGCCAACTGCTTTGGATCAACCTCATTACGGACGTCTTCCCGGAAATCGCGCTCGCGGTCGGGCCAGCCGAACCGGGCATCATGCGGCGTCCGCCGGCCGATCCCTGGCAGCCTGTGCTCGGAAAACCGGAACTGCGGCGTCTGGGAACGCAGGCCGCGGTCATGTCCGGGGCGGCCGCGGCGGCTTATGCGTATGGCATCTCCCGTTACGGCGCGGGGGCGCGCGCGGGATCGATCGCTTTCCTCACGCTCACCGCCGCTCAACTACTCCACGGCTTCTCCGCCCGTTCGGAGTCGGCCGGCATGCTCGAAGGCGCCTCAAACCACATGCTGTCCGCGTCTCTGCTCGGTGGTTTCGCCGCGCTTCTGCTCTCCCAGTTCGGCCTGTCGGCTGTACTCGGGACCGAGCGCGTGGGTCTCATCGACGCTCTGGTCTGCGGTACTGCCTCGCTCGCCAGTCTCACGGTGAACGAAGCGATGAAGCGGCGGCTTCCGGCCCCGAACGCGATAAACGACTTGACAGAGCGGCAACTCGCGTCAGAATAGACTTAAGGAATCTTAAGATATGGCGTTACTGGAAGATGAGCAGAGAAATGTGCTTATCGGCATTGCTATCGGCTTGGCTGCCGCCGGGCTGCTCAAGAACATCGGTCCGGCTTTCCGGGGTATGGGCAGGCCGCTCGCCAAGGCCGCGATTAAGTCGAGTCTGACTTTCCTGGACAAGGGACGGGAGAAGACCGCCGAATTCGGGGAGGCGTTCGAGGACCTCGTGGCCGAGGCCCGGGCGGAGCTCGATGCCGAGCGCCAGGGCCGCCCCGAGCAGGGCGGCAATCACGGCGCTGCTCCAGGCGAACCGGAGACCGTCAACTGAGGGACCTATGCCGCGAGCTCACATCAAACACAAAATGCACGGCCGGGTCCGGCTGCACATCCCCGAGAAGAAGCACGATCCGCAGTATTTCGCGCATGTAGGGCAGAAGCTAACGGAGCTCGATACCGTTCAGGCCGTCCACACGGATTCCCGCACCGGCAACATCCTCATCAAGCACGATGGCGACCTGGAGGCCATCGGCAGCTTCGCCGAGCGTCACGGTCTCTTTTCACTCATCACGACGACCGCGGCTGCCCTTATGCTTGCGGATCGGCTCGCGGACCGCGTTGGCGACGTCGACGAGGGCCTGGTCGGCATCACCCGGGGGCAGGTGGACCTGAGGAGCGCGGTCGTGCTGTTCCTGGTAGCTGGCGCGACGGTGCAAGTCCTTAGAAAGCAGTTTCTTCCGCCGGCTTTCACTCTGCTCTGGTCCGCTCTGGTGCTGATTTGGCCGATTAAAGGCGGTAAATCGTTGCCACAATTCACCTTGCCGTAACAAAAGCGTAACAGGAGCCTGATCGAATGAAGATGGAGATGCTCCTGTGAGCTACTACGTACATCACATTCCGGGCCGCCTGAGGGTCAGGTCGGCTGCCGTCAAGAAGGACGAGACCAAGGCAAGCGCCGCGAAAGCGCTCCTGGCGGGTGTTCCCGGAGTCCGTTCCTCCGAAGTGAACACGCTGACGGGCAGTATTGTTGTCCACTACGACCCCGCGCTGACTAGCGGACCGGCAATCACCACTCTGCTGAGAGAACGTGGATACTTTTTGCAGCCCGCACTCCCGAAAACGCCCGTGCACCTGCGCAGCGCGGCGGCCAACGAGTTCGGCAGCCGGTTCGCCAAGAAGCTGGCAACGTACGCGATCGAGACTGCGATCGAACGCTCGGTCGTGGTGCTCGTCGGAGCCCTTTTGTAGGCCAGTTTCGAGACGATGCCGCTAGCCCGGCGGCAGCCCGGAAGGGCCGACCCCACCTTGGGGGCCTACTCCGTCACTTCGATCCGCGGACCCTTGGGCGCGCCCACCTGCTCGACGCGCGCGATCAAGTTCTTCGCGAGCGTGTAAAACGCGATGGCGTGAGGGTCCTCGGGCTTGCGCAGTGCGACCGATTCACCGGTATCGCCACCGACGCGCACTGCGGGATCGAGCGGCACTTCTCCGAGGAAGTTCACACCCATTTCCGCCGCCGTGCGCTGGCCTCCGCCGTAGCTGAACACGTCTACGCGCTTGTCGCAGTGGGGGCACATCAGGAAGCTCATGTTCTCGACGATGCCGAGGATCTCCACCCGCACCTGACGGAACATGTGGACGGCCTTCCGTGCGTCTTCGAGCGATACGTCGGACGGCGTAGTCACCACGATTGATCCCGTGATCGGCGCCGTCTGGATCAGAGTAAGCTGCACGTCGCCGGTTCCCGGCGGCAGATCGACGATCAGGTACTCGAGGTCGCCCCAATCAACCCCGCGCAGGAACTGCTGCACTACGCTGTGCAGCATGGGCCCGCGCCAGATCAGCGGCTTGTCGCCGGGGCTGATGAACCCCATCGACATGATGCGCAGCCCGTGGCGCTCGATCGGCTGAATGCGTTCACCGATCGCCTGCGGAGCCTCGGTCACACCCAGCATCAGCGGGACGTTCGGTCCATACACGTCGGCGTCGAGCAAGCCGACGCGGTGGCCTAGTTTCGCCAGCGCCAGGGCGAGATTCACGGCAACCGTGGTCTTGCCTACTCCTCCTTTACCTGAACCGACCGCGATCAGATTCTGCACGCCGGGAATCGGGAGCTTGGGCATTTCGCCTGTGGGTGTATGAGCCATCAACCGCCAGTCTACAATGAATTGGATCAGAACACATGCAATTCAGCGAAACCAGCCTGCGCGTCCGCTATGCGGAGACAGATCAGATGGGAGTGGTGTACTACGCCAACTACATCGTGTGGATGGAAGTGGGGCGCGTGGATTACTGCAAATCCGCCGGCTTCAGTTACCGCGACATGGAAGAGCAGGACGGCGTTGTCCTGGCCGTTGTGGAAGCCAAATGCCGCTACCTGCACCCGGCCCGCTTCGATGACGAGATCATCGTGAAAACGTGGGTGGAAAAGGCCAGCCCCCGCATGGTTCACTTCGGCTATGAGATGCGCCGGGCCTGCGACGGACGCACGCTCGCGGCCGGCGAAACCAAACACCTGTTCCTGGACCGCGACCTCAATCCGGCCCGGATGCCGGCGAAGTATCACGCCCGGTTCGGCCTGTCCCGCTAATCACTTCTTCGGCTTCAGCAGCGACTTGAACAGGCCCTCGACCGCTCCGGTGGCCAGTTTCTTCACGTCCGGCCGAACCTGCGGCGAATTCACCGTGCCGGCCACCTTCACGGGGACCAGCGCCTCGTCGGTCTCGCCGCTCCTGGTGAGCCGGTTAACCAGCCTTGCGGGCGCGCCCGTTACGCGGGCCTGCAAGTCGAAGTTCAGCGCCTGATCGAACCCGATCGCTCCGCTGCCCGTGAGCCGGAGAAGCGGGCTGTCGAGAAGCACTCCGCTCAGATCGAGCCGCCGTTGCCCGAGATTCAGGTCGCTCGCCAGGCTTGTGAACGGCGTCTCTCCGGCTGCCGTTTCCTGCGTCTGCTGCAGCGCCCGCTGGATCGAGGTGAGCATGTCCATCGCGGCGATCCGGCCCTTCGAAACCATCAGCTTGCCGCCGCCTGTGGCCGAATCGCGAATCTCATCGGCGTTCCTGCCCTTGAACTGCACCGAGTAAGATGGAATCTCCGCGACGCCGTAAATCTTTCCGTCCGCGGTAGTGAATCCACCCGCCATCTGGTTGATGTCTACGTTCCGGATCGAACCTCTGCTGCTGCCACTCAACACCGGCCCGCGGACTTGGAACTCCGCATCTCCGCTCCACTCGCCCGTGCCAAGTTGGAGCCTGCCCTTCGGGATCTTCAAATTGAACGAGGGCGCGGACATCAGCTTCGAGGCGGAGAACGAGAGTGGCACCTCGCCCGCGAGCGGCAGCGTGTGCCTGTCGTCCCTGCCAATCATGATCTCGGATAGCGTCAGCTTAGCCGGCCCTCCCACGCTGCCGTAGATATCGCCCTTGACGGTGCCCTGCAATGTGGCGCGCGCCTTCGACCCGGGCGCTCCAAGAAGCTTTCCGAACTGCTCCTGGCGCATGCGAGCGGGTATCTCCGACGGCGCTATCGCCAGCTTGAGCGTGCCGTCCAGCGGAAGCGCGCCGGCGCCGAACGGGCCGGCATGCCCGTCCAGGTTGAGCCGCGAGTTCGCGCCCCCGAAAAGCCGTGTTCCGAGTTCAATCCGCGCACTCCGGTCCGCCGCGAAGTCGCGCACCCGCAGATTCAGATCTTCGGCGATCCGCTTGCCGCCCAGCAGAATTGTCCCGGATTCGATCCGAAAATCCTCGACCGCGAGCTCGCTCGATTTGCCCGCGCCCGTCGCCGGCGATGTTTCCGCCGGTCGCTTTTCGCCGCCAATGCCTTTCACGAACGCCTCGACATTCGAGACGCCCTGAGCGTTGTTCTCTACCAGGACGCGTGGCCGTTCGATCACCAACGAGTGGACCTCGATCCTCCTCTTCAACAGCGGAAGCAGACGGACCTGGGCGTACATCCTCTCAGCTTCGACCATCGGCGCCGCGCGGAAGCCCGCGGGATTGCCGATGCTGATGTTGTTGAGGGAGACAGCGGGCCGAAGCCGGACGAATTCCGCAAGATCGAATTCCACTGTCCCGACGGAGAGCGGAACCCCGAGTTGCTGTCCCAGGGAGGCGACGAGCGAATCCTTGGCCGAGCCCGACACGAACGACTTCGCAATAAACCCAGCCGCGACAAGCAGGACAACGACGCCCAAAAGGCAGAAGAGAATCCGGAACACCCAGCGTTTCATTCGACGCCAGTATACACCCGTTCTGCCCACTGGCCCGTATGCGATGATTGATATTCTCCCCATGAAACACACTGGTTTGCGGGCCCTCCTGCTAGTTGTGGCGCCGTTGCTGCTGGCGGGCGCGGAATTCGCGATCACGCCGCCGGTTCAGACCGCCCTTGACGGCATCACCGCCGACTCGCTGAAAGGCCACGTCTCGTTCCTTTCCTCCGATCTGCTCGAAGGGCGCGACACCCCCTCGCCGGGACTCGACATAGCGGGCGAGTACATCGCCGCCCAGTTCCGCGGCGCGGGCCTGGAACCCGCAGGCGATAACGGCTACTTCGAAACCGCCAAATTCATTAACCTGAAGCCCAACTACGACGGCATGGAATTGGCGTTCGAAATAGGAGGCAAAACGTTTCGTCCCGCCGCGGATAAAGTGTCCATCGGCCAGTCGCTCTCGGGGGTTGACGTGAAGGACGCACCGCTTGTCAAAGCCTCCATGGAGGACGTCGCAACGGGCAAACTCACCCCCGCCCAACTGAGCGGCAAGGTCCTGATCACCGAACTGCCCGACTTTCGATCCGCCCCGCCTGACGAGCGAGAGAAACTGTTCGAATCCCTACAGAACTTCCGTCGGATCCTGGCGAAATCGAAGCTCGCCGCCGTCGTTCTGCTGGTCCGGCGTGAGCCTCCTCGCAGCATGAACGCCCGGTTGACGGACCCCGGCGACCCGTCCGCGTCCGGCCCGCCTTCGCTCCAGGTTTATGATCCCGACCTGCGGAAAGCATGGGAAAAGATGGAGAGCGGCAAGGCCACGCTGAAGGTCGCGGAGCCCTCGAAAGAGACCGTGACGCTGCGTAACGTCGCCGGCATCCTGCGCGGCTCCGATCCGGTACTGAAGAACACTTACGTGCTGGTTTCCGCGCACTACGATCACGTCGGCGTGCGCCAGACCGGCGACGACCGCATCTTCAACGGCGCGAACGACGACGCGAGCGGCACCGCCGCCGTGATCCAACTGGCCCAGGTGTTTTCGAAAATGCCCGAACGGCCGAAGCGCAGTATGGTTTTCCTAGCCTACTTCGGGGAAGAGAAGGGCCTGTTCGGCTCACGCTACTACGGCCGCTGCCCGGTTGTCCCACTGAACCAGACGGTGGCGGCCATCAATCTGGAGCAACTCGGCCGTACCGACGACAACGATGGCCCCGAAGTGGCGAGCGCGTCGCTCACCGGGTTCGACTACTCCGACATTGGCCCGATCTTCGCCGAAGCCGGCAAGCTGACCGGCATCCGCGTGTACAAAAATGGGAAGAAGAGCGATTCGTTCTTCGCGCGCAGCGACAACCAGGCGCTGGCCGATGTGGGTGTCCCGTCACATACGGTGCTCGTGGCGTACGAGTTCCCGGATTACCACCGCCCCGGCGACGAGTGGCAGAAGCTGGATTACGCCAACATGGCGAAAGTGAGCCGCATGGTTGCCACCGGCCTGTTGATGATTGCCGGTAGTCCGGAGCCGCCCAAGTGGAATGAAGCCAACCCCAAGGCGGAGCGGTACGTAAAGGCCTGGAAGCAGCGGAAGGGAAACTGAGAGAGATGTACGATCTGGCATTTTTTCGAGCGAATCTGGATGCGATCGCGGCGCGGCTCGCCGGCCGCGGCTTCACTCTGAACGTGGAGGAGTTTCGCGACCTGGACAGCCGGCGCCGCGCGGCCGTCACCGAGACCGAGCGCCTCAAGGCGGAGCGCAACGCCGAGACCCAGGAGATCGCGAAGCTGCGCAAGCAGGGCGTGGATACCACTGAGCGGCAACAGGCCGTGCGCGCCGCCGCCGAACGTGTCTCCGCACTCGACGAGCAGGTGGCGAAGCTCGACGAGGAGTTCCGCCACGCCCTGGCCAGCGTGCCCAACGTGCCGCACGAGTCGGTCCCGGCGGGGCGGACCGAGGCGGACAACGTAGAGGTCCGCCGGTGGGGCCAGCCGCGCGCTATGGATTTCCAGCCCAAGGCGCATTGGGACCTGGGCCCGGAGCTTGGAATTCTCGACCTGGAGCGCGCCGCGAAAGTCACCGGCGCGCGGTTCGCCGTCTACTGGGACCTGGGCGCGAGACTCGAGCGCGCGCTCATGAACTTCATGCTCGATACGCACACGCGCGAGCACGGCTACACCGAAGTCCTGCCGCCTTTCATGGTGAATTCGCCCAGCCTTTACGGCACCGGCCAGCTTCCGAAATTCGCCGACGATCTGTTCAAGATCGAGAAGTTCGATCTGTGGCTCGCGCCCACCGCCGAAGTACCGGTGACGAACCTCTTCCGCAATGAAACCCTTGATGCGGACCGGCTCCCGATCGGGTTGTGCGCGTTCACGCCGTGCTTCCGCAGCGAAGCGGGCTCCTACGGCCGCGACGTGCGCGGCATCATCCGGCAGCACCAGTTTCAGAAGGTCGAGCTGGTGAAATTCGCCCGCCCGGAGCAGAGCTACGACGAGTTGGAAAAGCTCACCTCAGACGCCGAAGACATCCTGCGCCGGCTTGGTTTGCCGTACCGAACGGTTGTGCTCTCGACCGGAGATATGGGCTTTTCAAGCGCAAAGACGTACGATATCGAGGTCTGGCTGCCTGGTTTGAACGCCTTCAAAGAGATCTCCTCGTGCTCGAACTTCGAGGCGTTCCAGGCGCGCCGGGCGTCGATCCGTATGAAGTCCGGCAAGGGCAAAGCCGAGTTCCTGCACACTCTCAACGGCAGCGGCCTGGCCATTGGCCGCACATGGGTCGCCGTGCTTGAGAACTACCAGCAGGCCGACGGCAGCGTGATAGTGCCCGAAGCGCTGCGCCCGTACCTGAACGCCGAGTGCATTACCAGGCGCGGCGATCTTCGCTAATCACCGCGAAAGTGCCGAAATAATCCTCGCTTTTCTTGCAACTTAGCCTTTTCGATGCAGCGGGTCCGCTACAGGTGTGCCCGTACACTGTTGCCGGAGGCTAAGGATGAGAACGGCGGTTTGCCGGTTGATGATTGCGGTTTTGTTGATGGGCAGCGGTTGGGCGGCTCCGCCGCTGACGACGATTCAGGACGTGCTGTACAAGGCTGACGGCACGCCGTTTAGCGGCATTCTGCTGATCGAATGGCGGAGTTTCGAGGCGGTGGACAAGTCGAACATCGCTACGCACAGCTTGACCGTGCCCATCGTGAATGGCGTGCTGCGCACGCAGCTCGTGCCGACGACGAACGCTTCGGCGGGCGCGTACTACGCGGTGAAGTACAACAGCGACGGGAAGATACAGTTCCAGGAGACCTGGGGCGTGCCGCCGAGCTCGAACCCGCTGCGGCTGCGCGACGTGCGGTTGACGTCCACGTCGAGCCCGGGGACGATCACGCCGCCGCCCGAGGTCACGCCGATTGCGGAATCGGACGTGACCGGGCTGGTGGAAGACCTGGCGGTCCGGCCGGTGAAGGGACCGGGCTACGCGCCGTCGAGGGCGGTGTTCGCCGGGGCGGACGGGTCTCTGCAAGCGGTGGTCGGGAACCTGACCGACTGCGTGCGGGTGGACGGGACGTCCGGGCCGTGCGGCGAAACGACGTCCTCGGGGCCGGGCTTTACGGATGCCGAGACGCCGGCGGGTCTCCTGAACGGCTCGAATGCGGTGTTCACTCTGGCCAACGCACCGTCACCGGATACGAGCCTGGCTCTGTACCGCAACGGCCTGCTTCAAAAGCAGGCGGTGGATTACACGCTCAGCGGGAACACGATCACGTTCACGGCGGGTGCGGTTCCGCAGACGGGCGACGTGCTGGCGGCGAGCTATCGGCTGGCGGATGCAGCATCCGGCTCGATCATCTCGGGAGAGAGAATTCCTGAGAGCAAGCTGGCGCTCAACTATGCCACGCACTCGAACGCGAGCGACCCGACGGCGCAGCAGAAAGAGGCGCTGGCCGGGACGTCGGGCGCGCCTTCGGCGACGAACCGGTATGTGACCGACCGCGATCCGCGGCTTTCGGATACGCGTACGGCGGCCGGGCACGGGCTGCTGAACGCGGTTCACACCGACACGGTGGCGGCGGCGCCGTCGCGCGGCGATCTGATTGTCGCGCAGGGCAGTTCGCCGGTGTTGTGGACGCGGCTGCCGATCGGTCCGGCGAACCGGTGCTTGATGTCGAACGGATCGGATGCCGTGTGGAATACCTGCCTGTACACGGGGTTCGCGGCAGGGGCGATTCCGTTCGTGGACGCGGGGGGCAACCTGGCGCAGAACAGCGCGCGGCTGGTCTGGGACAACACGAACCGGAAACTGTCGGTTGGGAACAGCACCGGGGGCGGGACGCTGTACCTCTACGATTCGCTGCCCTCGACGGGTTCGACTTCGTTCACCGTGAGAGCGGGGCAAGGGCAGGGCACAGACGCGCTTCAGCGGTGGTTGGACGCGAGCGGCGGCGAACTGGCGCGGGTGGATGCGGCAGGGCGGTTCTCGGGCTCTTCATTCCGGGGATCGAGCACCAGCGCGCGCGCCGCGTGGCAGGATGCGGGCAGCCCCGCGGATCCGGCGGCGGTCAGCGACGGAGACTTCTGGTTCAACAGCACTGTTCAGGCGCGGAAAACGGTCGAGGCGGGGCAGAAGCACACACTTGCGCAGGTGATCTGCGCCAGCGAGGGGGCGTCAACCAGCTCGAGCGGATTGACGCGGCTGGGGAGCTGCACGATTCCGGCCGGCCTGTTGAAGGCGGGGGATCGGGTGGAGATCCGGTTCGACTACTCGCATTCCGGTAGCGCGGCGGGGTTCTCGTTCGAGGTGAAATGGGGCGGGAGCACGTTAGTTTCAAGGAGCTGCGCGGCTGGAGAGACGCTGGTGACGGGGCGGGGCGCGGCCGGAGTCTACACGGGCGGGACTCAGTTGAGCTTTGAGACATGGGGCATGCAACTGGCGTTCCAGCCCACGGTCGGGCTTTCACCGGATGCGTTGAAGGCTCCCCTGGTGATCGATTTCCAGGGAAAAATGAACAGTGTGACGGCGGAAACGGTCAGTTTGCGCAGTTTTAGCGTCATCCGCGTGGCGGGACAGCAGAATCCGTAGGAGCGGGCCGGGCATGCCCGGCCCCTACAGGAACGTGTAGTATTGATGCTACAGGTGAACAGACGGTGAAAGTAAAACGGTTCGTCGCCCTCTTTTTTTTCGCTCTGGCGTCGGTCTGTGCAGCCACGCCGGGTGAAACAGCGCTGGACCGGTACGTTGCGGTGCCCGATTCGCATTATGGGTGGGAGCTAAAGGGAAAGGCAGACGTACCGGAAGGCACTTACTACCTGCTTCAAATGACGTCCCAGCAGTGGCGGAGCGAAAAGGACGTCAGCCACTCGGTCTGGAAGCACTGGCTTAGTATCTACAAGCCCGCAAAAGTCGTCAGTCCTATCGCGCTGCTCATGATCTCCGGCGGCTCGATCGAAGCCAAGCCGCCGAAGCCGGGCGCAGAGCCGCGGGATATCGCAGTCACCACCGGCAGCGTGGTCGTCGAACTGCGCGGCATCCCCAACGAACCGGTGACGTTCTCCGACGAGTCCGTCCTGCGCAACGAGGACGCGATTATCGCTTACACCTGGGATCGTTATCTGAAGACCGGCGACGGCACGTGGCCGCTGCGTTTGCCGATGACCAAGGCCGCCGTTCGCGCCATGGATGCAGTCACCGAGTTCCTCCAGAAAGAGGCGAACACGAAGGTCGAACGATTTGTGGTCACGGGCGGGTCCAAACGCGGATGGACCACCTGGACCACGGCGGCCGTCGACAAGCGCGTGGTGGCCGCCATGCCGGCCGTCATCGACACGCTCAATGTGAAGAAGGCTTTCACCCATCACTTTCGAGCGTATGGATTCTGGGCGCCGTCGGTAAAAGACTACTTCGAAATGGGACTGCTCGACCGGATGGACGATCCGAAATACGACCGCCTCATGGAAATCGAGGATCCGTACTCGTACAGGGAGCGCCTGACGATGCCGAAGTATATCCTCAATTCGGCCGGCGACCAGTTCTTCCTCCCGGATTCCTCGCAGTTCTATTTCGACGACTTGAAGGGGGAGAAGTACCTCCGCTACGTTCCCAACTCGGACCATTCGCTGCGGGATACCGACGCCTTCGAGGGACTGACGGCATTTTACAACGCGATTCTGAAGAACGAGCCGCGTCCGCGATTCACGTGGAGCTTCGAGAAGGACGGTTCGATCCGCGTGACCGCCGCGACGAAGCCCCTGGCCGTGAAACTCTGGCAAGCGACCAACCCGAAGCACCGCGATTTCCGGTTGGAATCCGTGGGGCCGATTTATAGCTCGACCGATATCGCGCCGGCCGGGGGTGGAGTTTACGTGGGCAAGGTGCCGGCGCCTAAGTCGGGCTGGACGGCTTATTTTGTGGAGCTGACGTTTGCCGGATCGAGCAGGTATCCGTTCAAGTTCACGACCGCGGTGCGCGTTACTCCGGACAGGTTGCCTTTTCCGAAGCCCGTGCCGGGCAGGACGAAGGTTGGACCGAAGGTACAGTAGGGCTTGGCTACGGGTGCGCGGATTTCGCCAGCACGAGCGGTTTGGCAGGGGCTAAAGCCCGTTGCTTGTAAGCCTTTTGCGGCACGGCTGAAGCCGTGCCCTGATACAATGCCCGAGTCTGAAGGGCTGGTCCCGGAAAACGCAGATCAGGGATGAGAACGCGGAGGAAAAGCGTGGGTGCTGAAGCCGTGCCCTGATACAATGCCCGAGTCTGAAGGGCTGGTCCCGGACCACGTGGATCAGGGATGAGAACGCGGAGGAAAAACGTGGGTGCTGAAGCCGTGTCCTGATACAGTGCCCGAGTCTGAAGGGCTGGTTCGGGACCACGTGGATCAGGGATGAGAACGCGGAGGATTCGGCAGCGGCTGCCGTGCCCTGATAGAACGCGGCTGAAGCCGTGCCCTGATACAATGCCCGCCGGGTTAGGCTGCTTTCAGTCTTCCGAGCGCCCACAGGGCGTGCTCCCGGACCAGCGGATCGGGGTGTTGCGCGAGGGCTTCGAGCGGGTCGCGGAACTTTTCAGAGGCTGCCGCGCCCATCGCGACGGCCACATTGCGCAGGAAGCCCGCGTAACGTGCTCGTGTGACGGGGGTTCCGCGGAACATTTCGCGGAACTCTGGCTCTTCGAGGCGGGCCAGCTTTTCAAGCGGCGGGGCCATTTCCCTGGGGGCGAAGGCCGCGTCGCTCGTGATCGGCGCTTTGCGGTTCCAGGGGCAGACGTCCTGGCAGATGTCGCAGCCGAAGACGTTGTTTCCGGCGGCGGCGCGGTGTTCTTCGGGGACCGGCCCGCGCAGTTCGATCGTGAAGTATGAAATGCAGCGGCGGGCATCGAGCGACGGAACAGGTCCGGGGATGATCGCCCGGGTGGGGCAGGCGTCGATGCAGCGCGTGCAGGTTCCGCAACGGTCCGGGGGTGGCATGTCCGGTGCGAATTCGAGGGAGACCAGAAGCTCGCCGAGGAAGAACCACGACCCCTGGCCTTCGTTGATCAAACAGGTGTTCCTGCCGATCCATCCAAGTCCCGCGCGGCGGGCGTAGACGCGCTCGAGCAGCGGGGCGGTGTCCACGCAGGCCTTCCAGTCGAACGGACCAGCGATTTGTTCCAGGCCGGCAGCGAGCCGGTGCAGGCTGTCGCGCATAAGGCCGTGGTAATCCTCGCCCCAGGCGTAGCGCGAAATCCAGGCTCGCTCGCGGTCATCGAAGCGGGTGGAGTAAGGTTGCGGGCCGTTGTACAGCTTGCCGACGCAGATGATGGAGCGCGCGGAGGGGAGAAGGGTGCGCGGGTCGTTGCGGAGGTCCGCCCGGCGGTCCGTCAGATAACCCATCTGGCCCGCCATTCCCGCGCGGACCCAATCCTGAAACCATGCGGCTTCCGGAACAGGCTCGGCGCGGGTGACCCCGGCGAGTTCGAAACCGCACTCGCGCGCAAGCCGTTTTACTTCCTTAGAATCCACCTCACACCCCGCGCCGGTCTCCCCACAACTCAATATGAAGCCGCGGGCTGAAACGGAAGCCCTCCCGCTTGCATGCCTCGACGATCCACATGCCGCGTTCCCGCAGTACGCCCGGTTCGCGTCCCTCAGGCATCAGAAAGATCTTGGACGGATCTGCGCCGAGGAGCGCGACGAGCGGGCGGATCTCGTCCAAATCTTCGAGCCGGGTGACGACGAACTTGAGCTGGTAGTCGCAGTGCGCCATCAGGCGCTTGAGCACTTCGGGTTGGATGCGGAGGCTTTCGTGGCGGGCGGCCCAGCGCTCGTCGGCCACGGGCGTCGAGTTCGAGAGCTTGGGGCTGATGCTCATGAGGTCGCAGGCAACCGGGGCGAAGACGGTGCCGGCGGTTTCAATGGTGATGTGGACGCCGAGCCGGCGAAGACCTTCCGTAAGCTCGACAATATCCCGGGCGATCATCGGCTCGCCGCCGGTGACTACGACGTGCCGCGCGCGGTACTCCGCCGCTTCGTCCAGGATACCTCTGAGTTCGTAGTCGCGGCCCTCGGGATGCCAGGAGGTGTACGGCGTATCGCACCAGACGCAGCGCAGGTTGCAGCCGCTTGTGCGGACGAATACTGATGGCACGCCGACCAGCCCGCCTTCGCCTTGCACGCTGTAGAAGATTTCAGCGATTCTCACAACACGACCACGACGGGATCTACCACGCCCGCCTCTTCAAAGCCTTTTCGCCGGAGCAGGCAGGAGTCACACGCGCCACAGGGGCGGCCCTGCTCGTCCGGATCGTAGCAACTCCAGGTCAGCCCGAAATCGAGTCCGAGGTCGCGCCCGAGCGTGACGATTTCGGCCTTTGTCAGGCGGATCAAAGGGGTGTGAATCTTGATCGTGGTGCGGCCCTCCACGCCGGCGCGGGTGGCAAGGTTCGCCATGCGCTCGAATGCCTCGATGTACTCGGGGCGGCAATCCGGGTAGCCGGAGTAGTCGATTGCATTGACACCGAGGAAGATGTCCGCGGCTTCCAGCGTTTCGGCCCAGGCGAGGGCGAACGAGAGGAAGACGGTGTTGCGGGCGGGCACGTAGGTGATTGGGATACCGCACCCCATATCTTGCGCCGAGCGATGCTTCGGCACGTCGATGTCGGTGGTGAGGGCGGAGCCGCCGAATGCCCGCAGGTCCACCTTGATTACCAGGTGCTGCGAGGCGCCGAGGGCGGCGGCCACTCGAGCGGCGGACTCCAGTTCGAGGCGATGCCGCTGGCCGTAGTCGAACGAGAGGGCGTAGCACTCGAATCCCATGCGCCGCGCATATGCGAAACAGGTTGAAGAATCCAGCCCACCGCTAAGAAGACAAACGGCTTTCTGGTTCATTTCGGCAGCCTCAGGCTAAGGAGAAATCCCAGCAGGGGAAACGCCACGAGCGCGAACAGCGCATGGTGCATGGAGAACAGGTCCGCCATGCGACCGGTCAGCGGGATGAAGATGATGCCGGCGGTTCCCCAGGCGAAGCCCATCATGAGAGCCGAGATGGTGCCTGCCTGCGAGGGGACTAAATCCTGCGCCATCACTACATTCACGGGAATCGTAAACAAAAGGATTAAACCGCCCAGGATGAGTCCTACGGTCGAAACGACGCCGCCGGCCAGGAAGAAGGTTGCCAGGAAAGGCACGGAAGCGATCATGGAGACGATAATCACGGGCCTGCCGCCGAAACGGTCCGAGAAATGGCCGCCGAGGAAGCCGCCGAGGGCACCGAATGCCAGGAACAGGGTAAGCGTAAAGCTGGCGGCGGCAACCGAATAGCCGCGCTCCAGGGTGAGGTAGAGCGGAATCATCTGGGCGAATGTCACCTGGACGATGGACCGTATAAACACCAGGGTATAGAGAATTGAAAGCGGCTTCCAAACGGAGCGGAGGGCGTGCCAATCGAAACCAGAATCGGCTTTAGGTTTATGCTCGTAAGCTTCTGGTAATGCGAAGATTAAGAGCAGGCAGATCAGGAGGCCCGGGATTGCGCCCCAGTACATCCGCGGGAGGCCGAGTGCTCCGGCTACCGCCGAAAAGTAGGTTGGGCCGCAGGCAAACCCGAGAGTGCCGGAGCTGATGAAAATCGCCATGGCGCGGCCGCGCTTCTCTTCGACGCCGATGATTGCACGGGCTGAGGCCTGGGGATGGAACATAGCCACTCCTGCGCCTCCGAGGGCGACCATGAGGAGCAGCCAGCCGAAGGACGGGGCAAGTCCGAGCGCGGAGATGAAGAGGCCGGCGATGCCCGGTCCGAGAGCCGCGAAGAGCCGGGTGCGGATCCGGTCCGAAAGGACGCCGTAGAGCGGCTGCATTACGGACGACGAGCATACCAGGACGCCGCCGAGCACACCTGCTTCGGTAAGGCTCATGCCGAAGCGTTTCAGCAGCAGCGGTTGAAGCGCGCCAAGGGCTCCCGAGTAGAGGTCTACGGCGAAGTGACCGGCCGAGAGCAGAATCAGGGAGAGAAGGCTGAACCGTGCGGCTCGCCGTGTGCCGGGCAGTTCTTTGGTTTGGAGCAATTCTCAATTATAGCGGGTGAGAGTTGGGGAGAAGCCGTGAACGAGTCCTGGGGGTGCGACAAGAATGTGGGGGAACGGCGCCAGCGGGGCTTGCGGCACGGCTGAGGACGGCCGCAGGAGGCTTGCCCGGAGAGGGCGCTGTCCTGTATTGTCAACTCATGATCCGAACAATAGCTGACTTCCTGAACGCCTGGAACAAAGAAAGCGCAAGCACGCTGAAGATTCTGCGCGCCCTGACAGATGAGTCGTTGGGGCAGATGGTGACGCCCGAGGGCCGGAGCCTCGGGTTCATTGCATGGCACATTACGACCAGCCTCGGCATGGTCGTCGAAGCCGGGCTGCCGGTGGCGTTGCCCGGGGATAAAGACCCGATGCCCGCCAGCGCCTGCGCCATCGCCGAAGCCTATGACAACGGCGCGCAGGCGGTCGCCGCCGCGGTCAAGGCGAACTGGACGGACGCTCAACTGGACGACCAGGTTCCGATGTATGGCGAGACGTGGAGCAAGGGGATCGTGCTGACGGCCGTCATCGGGCATCAATGCCACCACCGGGGGCAGATGACGGTCCTTATGCGCCAGGCGGGGTTGAAGGTGCCGGGCGTTTACGGTCCATCTAAGGAAGAGTGGTCGGCTTACGGGATGGCTCCGCTGCCGTGAAGGGGGCCGGGCAGATGCCCGGCCCCTACGGACCTACTGGCCGAGGATGTCTACGGTGGTGGTTCCGGGTACGCGGACTTTGGAGTAGGCCTCGTTCCACTTCTGGTGAGCGGAATGTTTGGCGTACGTCTTCAGCGCCGCCTCGTCGGCCATCTCCATGCAGACACCGACCTCGCGGACGACCTGCTCGCCATTAGCGGTGGAGAGCCTCATGGGGCGGGCAAGCTTGCCGTACCACACCCGGCTTACGCCTGGAACTTCTTTGGGCAGGGCATCGGTCGCGAGGTGGAAGGCCTGCCAGTCGGCCTCGGTGGCGGTCTGGACGGGCGTGAAGTAGAAGCAGTGCATCAGCTTTTTCTCACCGGCCAAACCGCTGCCGGCGAGCAGGAACATGGCGGAAACGCCAATTGCCATACGGGTGAAGAGAGTTCGCATAGAGAGATCCTCCAGGTTGCCAGACGATTTTAGCAGTTTTAGAAGTCTTAGAAGTTAAAAGCCCCGAGTCTGGGGCTCGGGGCTTGACTCACAGGGGTTGGCGACGAGTAGGGGCTCGTCGCCGGGGATGCTATGAGTTTGGAGGTATTATAGCTCAAGTTGCAGAGAGGAAACTACTCTTTTCGCACACGTTCAGTGCGGAGGAAATCCGGGACACGTCCCTGGATTTCCCCCTGGTTCTCCGACTCAGCGCCCGCGGACATCGACCCTTGGTCGTCCAACAGCCCACGGTATCGGATAAACACGCCGGCAACGCGGGCAATGATAGTGACCATTCGCGGGCCAGCTCGGCGCCGGATGCGCGAGATTACACCACAGCACAGCCAGTCGGTTCCACAACTCCCTCACAAGTCCCCCCTGAAAGAACCCCTTAGTTCCAGTTGTTAATTTAATTATGTGGGGAGGTTGTTGGTCGCGCAAGGGTAATTCATGAAGAATCGTTAAGGTGTGGAATCCAGCAGATTGCGGACTTTTGCCGCCAGGGTCTTGCGCGTGAAAGGTTTTTGCAGCAGCGCGTCCGGGCCAATGCCATGTCGGGCAATGATGTCGTCGGTGTAGCCCGAGACGTAGAGGACCTTCAGGCCGGGCTGTTCTGCGGTGAGCTTGTCGGCCAACTGCGCGCCACTCATCTGCGGCATGATCACATCGGTAACCAGCAGATCCACGGAAGAGCGGGTCGTCGGCCAGATGCGGAGCGCTTCGGCGCCACCGGCGGCCTCGACGACCTTATAGCCTTGGGCGCACAACATGTCGCAGGCGAGCCTTCTGACCTCAGGCTCATCCTCGACAAGGAGAATGGTTTCAGTACCGCGATGCGATTTCCGCGAGGCTCTGCCGGGGCGGGCGGTGTGGCGATTGCGTTCCTCACGGGGCAGGAAAATGCGGAAGCAGGTCCCCCTGCCGGGTTGACTCTGAACCAGAATATCGCCGCCGCTCTGTTTGACGATGCCGTAGACGGTCGCCAGGCCCAAGCCCGTGCCTTTATGCTTCGCCTTGGTAGTAAAGAAAGGCTCGAAGATTCGGCTGAGAACTGCTGTATCCATTCCAGTTCCCGTGTCCGTAACAGAGAGGACGGCATAGCGGCCCGGGGGCAGTGAAGGTCCGGAACCGTGGGGGTCGCCCTGGAGCAGTTCGACCTTTGTGGCAATGGTCAGGGCGCCGCCGGTGGGCATGGCGTCGCGGGCGTTCACGACCAGGTTCATGACGACCTGTTCGAGCTGGATGGGATCGATCTTGACCTGCCCCACGCCGGGCTCGAGCACCAGAACCAGTTCGACGTCCTCCCTGATCAGACGGCGGAGCATCGCGTTCATCTTCTCCACCACCCGGTTCAGATCGAGCAACTTCGGCTGGACCATCTGGCGGCGGCTGAAGGCCAGCAACTGCCGCGTGAGGGCGGAGGCGCGATTCGCGGCTTCGACAATGGTGGCGACATTCTTGCGGACCGGGTCGCGGCTGCCGGCCGCCTCGAGGATCATCTGGCCGTACCCGCCGATGATAGTCAGCAGGTTATTGAAATCGTGAGCGACGCCGCCGGCAAGCCTGCCGAGGGCCTCCAGTTTTTCCGACTGCTGGAGCCGCTCCTCGAGGTGCTTGCGCTCGGTTATGTCGTGGATGTAAATGGAGAGGCCGTTCGCGGAGGGGGAGGCATGGATTTCGGCCCATATGCCCAGCGGAGGGAAGATCGCCGAGAACTCAACGGGGACCTGGTTCGCGACGGCTTTGCGGTATTCGGAATCGAAAACGGAACCGGCGAGGGCAGGGAACTCCTCCCAGATGGTGCGGCCGATCAAATCGGCGCGCGACCTGGCGAAGAGCTGTTCGGCTTTGCGGTTGAGGTAGGAGAAGCGCCAGTCGCGGTCGAGGGCGAAGAAACCGTCGGCGATGCTTTCGAGGATACTGGCAATCTGGCGGGTGGATTCGCGAAGGGCCTGCTCGGCCTGCTCACGGTGGCTGATATCGTGAACGATGCAGGTGATGAAGTCCCCGCTGCGGGACCGGACGGGGCTGAGACTGATCTCGACGGGGAACTCGGTTCCATCCTTGCGGCGTCCGCGAAGGTGGGGCGCGCGCTCTATCGTCCGGCTCACCGGGTCCGATACGTAGACGGTTCGCCAGCGGGCGTGGACCGCGCGAAGGTTCTCGGGAACGAGGACATCGGTAGACTGGCCGATCAGCTCGTCGCGGGTGTAGCCGAAAATCCGTTCGGCGGCGGCGTTGACGAGGACGATGGTGCCTGCGCGATCTGTCTCGAGGATCGCGTCCGGGGCGGCCTCGAGCAGTTCCCGGAAGCGGGCTTCCGCGCGGCTATGTACGGAGGAGGTAGCTTCCTCGTGAGTAGCTTGCAGGCAGAAGCCGATGTGAAGCGCGAACTCCGAGAGGGCCGCGACTATCTCGGGATCGAAGTCGCCGGGCTCGGCGGAGAAGAGCCAGAGGCCGCCCGCCACGCGGTCCCAGGCTCTGACCGGGAGGACGGCAGCGGAACGAAGTCCGGAAAGCGCAGGGCCACGCTGTAGCGGGAGCACGCGGGGGTCCGCCGCGATGTCCTGGCTGACGAAGGGCCGGCCCTCGCGCAAGGGGGCAAGGGCGGGGCAGTCCCGTCCAACCGGCGCGGGAGATGCGGGGCCGCCTCTTGCGATGGCTTGGGCTCCGGGCACGAGGGCGCCGGTCTCGCGATCGAAGAGCGTCACGCAGACCTTTGCAAATCCGCCGGTATCGACGGCGATGTTACAGGCGTCCTGAAGAAGCCGCAGCCTCTCTTTGCGAGAGGCGGCGCGCCGGTGCAGCGCGCTCAACATCTCGCAGACCCGGCTCAGGCGGCCTGCCTTCCGGGAAGCGCGTTTGGCTTCCGTGATGTCGATGGCTGATGCGAGGAGCAGCGCGGAGCCGCCGTGGTCGAGCACATCGGTAACCGCGACAAGCAACCAAACCGGAGCGCCGTCGGCGCGCGTGAGACTAAGCTCCGTGCGCGGCTCGTTGCGGTTTCTCAGGAGGCAGGCTGCGAGGTTCTCGGGCCCGGTTCCGGCGTCGCATTCCCAGGCAGGCCGGGCGGCGACGGCGGAGGGAGATGGACAGCCCAGCATGCGGGCCAGTGCGGGATTACAGTCCTCGATACGGCCATCCATGCGGAGGCTGAACACGGCGGCGAGACTGCGGTCCACGGAAGCGCGGCAGGTCGATCTGTCACAGTAAATCCCGCCTGAGCGGGCCCTATCGGCAGCAGCATCCAGCATCGGCGTGTCTTCAGCGTGCTCTGGTCGTTTTCTCGTCCAGTACAGATCGTACCTTGCGAGAAAGCGCCTCGGAAGTGAACGGTTTCCCAATGAACGAGCTTGCGCTGCCCTTGACGCCGTGGCGCGCGACCACATCATCGGTGTATCCGGACATGAACAGAACTCTGAGTTCCGGCCGGGACTCTTTAAGCTTATCGGCCAGTTCGCGCCCACTCATCCTGGGCATGACGATGTCAGTTAGGAGCATATCGATGGAGTCCTTGCGGTCGCGCCAGATGCGCACAGCTTCGGGACCCGAGCCGGCCTCGATCACGGTGTAACCTTGGCGCACGAGCATTTGACGGGTGAGCCGGCGCACCTCTTCTTCGTCCTCGACGAGGAGGATGGTTTCGGTTCCACGGCGCGTGGCGGGCCGGCGCGGGGCGGCTTCGACGCGGGGCTTGCCGTCGTCCTCGGCGACGGGGAAGTAGATGCGGACGGTCGTCCCGGCTCCGGGTTTGCTATCGACGACGATCTCACCTTTGTTCTGTTTGACGATGCCGTAGACGGTGGGAAGTCCGAGGCCCGTTCCCTTGCCCTTCGCCTTAGTGGTGAAAAACGGTTCGAACAGATGGCTCATGGTTTCGGCATCCATGCCGGTGCCGGTATCGCTCACCGCAAGCACGATGTAGCGGCCGGGGGGCAACTTCCGAAGCTCGTCCAATGCCCCGGCGCCCAATTCGATCTCGGCGGTCTCAATGGTGAGCTTGCCGCCTTGCGGCATGGCGTCGCGGGAGTTGATGGCGAGGTTTAGGATGACCTGCTCGATCTGGCCGGGGTCAGACTTGATGTGGTGCGACTCGGACTTCAGCGAGGTTACGAGTTCGATGTCTTCACCGAGCACCCGGTGCAGCATGCGGTTCATTCGCGTGACCTGGCGGTTGATGTCGAGGAGCCTGGGCTGGACGATCTGGCGGCGGCTGAAAGTGAGCAACTGGCGGGTGAGGCCCGCGGCGCGATCGGCGGCCTCTATGATGGGCTCGAGGTCGCGGCGGATGGGGTCACCGGGCTTGAGAGTATCGACGAGCATTTGGGCGTAGCCGCTGATGATGGTGAGAAGGTTGTTGAAATCATGGGCGATGCCGCCGGAGACCCGGCCGAGGGCGTCCATTTTCTGCGCCTGCCGGAGTTGCTGTTCGAGTTGCTTGCGGTCGGTCACGTCGAACAGGGTTGCGACCCCTGCGACGATGAATCCCCTGTGATCGCGGATGGGAGCCGAACTGATCATGACGGCCACGCGGCTGCCGTCCCCGCGCACCAGTTCCAGCTCTTCGTTAGTGACGACTTCCCCGGAAGCGAGCGAGCGCGAGAGGGGGAGTTCATCGCTCGAGTATTGACTGCCGTCCGAATGGTGCCAGCGATCGGGCGCTTCCGGGATGGCTCCGCGGAGGATGCGGTCCGCCTGTTGGTTGCTGAGCAGGAGTTCACCGGAAGGAGCGGCTACGATCAGGACTCCGGCCGGCATCTGCCCGAGAATTGCCTGAAGGCGCGCCCGCTCGTTCTCAAGCTGGCGCATGAGGCGCTCACGCTCCTCCTGCGCGCGCTTTTGCTCCGTTACTTCGATGAGAGTGCGTACCGCGCCGGCAAGCTTTCCGTTTTCGTCGAGCGAGGGGTCCACAGTGACGTGGAACCAGCGGTCTCCGGCCTGGACTTCAGCAGTCTCACGGCGAAGACTTGTGCGGGCACGCTCGAATGGCCAACCTTCGGGGGGCGCCGTTACGCCCGAGAAGATGAGGTCGTATCTGCCCCCAACGATCTCTTCGACCGGGCGGCCGACAAGCTCGGCCATTGCGCGATTTGCCAGGGTCACGGAGCCGTCGCGATCAAGGAGGCAGACACCATGCCCGATGGAGTTGAAGGTGGTTTCCCAGCGCCGGACCGCGGCGCGAAGTCCGGCTTCGTCCTGGCTGGAGCGGAGGAGGGCGCGGACGGTGGCAACCAACAACTGAGGGTCTACGGGCGCTATGAGGTACGCATTGGCGCCGCTCGCGAGCCCGTCGGCCTGTTCCTCAGCCGAAACGGAGCGGGCCGAGACGAGGAGCAGAGGGATGCAGTGAGTCTGGGGGTCGGCCTTGATGCGGCGGCACACTTCCAGGCCGTCAATGTCGGGCAGATGAACCTTAAGCAGCACAAGGTCAGGGTTGTCCCTGGCGAGGCGGAGGGTATCCTGGCCGGTGCCCGCCTCCTTGACGTCGAAGCCGGCCTGGCCCAGGATGCGCGTGGTGGCGCGTCTGGCGCTTTCGTTGTCGTCCACGTTCAAAATGACTGGTGTGCTGTCGTTCACTTGTGTTGCCCTTGCGGTGCATGTGAAGCGAATTTAATCAGTCCAAGGCATTACATTTTACATCGGTTGCGAAAAAGTTTCAGGAACTTAATGAAAGTCTTGGAGCCGCAGCTCCGGCTGCGGGGGTCCGCTACAATGCCTTTGATGACTCACATTCCAGGCGCCCGTTTTCTGCGCAACTTGGTGGAGCGCCGAAATCTGCTGTTTCAACTTGTACGAAGAGATTTTAGCCAACGCTTCGTGGGGTCGGCGGCGGGATGGCTCTGGGGGGTGATCCACCCCCTTGTACTACTGGTGAGTTGGGTGTTTGTGTTCAAGATCTGCATGAGAGCCACGCTTCCGGACAGCGCCCCTACTCAAAATTATGTACTGTATTTGTTCACGGGTTTTCTGCCCTGGATGTTGTTCCAGGAGACGGTGCAGCGGTCGGCATCGTGCCTGCTGGATCACCAGAATCTGATCACGAAGACGATCTTTCCCGCTGAGATCGTGCCGGTCTCGATTTTCCTTTCATCGCTGCTGAATCACCTGATCGCTCTGGCGCTGGCGTTTGCGGCCGTGGGTTTCTGGGAAAGGAAGTTCAGCGCCATGGCGTTGTTGCTGCCGGTGTACATGCTTCTGCTCGGTCTGCTCGCGGTCGGGATCGCGTGGATCGTTTCGAGCTTGCATGTGTACCTGCGGGACACGGCGCAGGTGGTGACGGTAGTGCTGACGTTCTGGATGTGGTTCACTCCGATTTTCTACACAGAGAGCATGATTCCGGAAGGGAAGCTGCGGTATGTACTGTGGGCCAATCCGCTGTCTTACTTCGCGAATGCGTACCGCGCGCGGCTGCTCACGGCGGAGCCTCCGCGTCTGCGGGAACTGGCGGTGATTGCGGCGTACGGCGTGGCTGCGTTTGTAATAGGCGGGCTGTTTTTCCGGCATCTGAAGAGGGGATTCGCGGACGTGTTGTAGGGGACACGCGTATCAGGGCATGGCTTGCGGCGCTCTACGGCACGGCTGAAGCCGTGCCCTGCTACGGTGCGTGATCCGGGAGCAAGATCAGTTGGGTTGAGCGACAGGCGACGGGGCGGCTCCGTTGGTTTTGTTGAGCGCCGCGGTGGCGAGGCTGCCGCCGAGGCCCATGGTCTCGACGGCCGATGAGGGCACGATCACCATCGAGCCCTTCTCCTTGATGGCCTCGTAGAGCATGTTCATGGCGCGGAGATGGAGCGCGACAGGGTTGTCCTTGTAGAGCTCGGCGGCGCTGGCGAACTTGGTGGAGATTTCCGTCTCGGCGGTTCCGAGGATGATGCGGGCTTGGCGCTCGCGCTCGGCCTGCGCCTGGCGCGACATGGCGTCTTCAAGCGCCTGAGGGATGCGGACGTCGCGGATTTCGACCGATTGCACGGTGATGCCCCAGGGGTTGGTTTTCTCGTCGAGGATGCGCTGCAATTCCCGGCCGAGGGTCTCCCGCTCCGTGATCATCTGCGAGAGTTCATGGCGGCCGATGGATTCGCGAAGCGCGGTCTGGGCGCTGAGAGTGATGGCATCATAAAAGTCCGCCACCTCTAGAATGCTCTTTTCGGCGTTCCAGACCACCCAGAAGACGATGGCATCGACGTTGACGGGCACGGTGTCACGTGTGAGGGCGGACTCGGCGGTGACGTCTGTGACGCGCACGCGCTGATCGACAAACGTGCTGACGGTGTCCACCACGGGGATGATGAAGAATATCCCCGGGCCGCGGAGACCGCGGTACCGGCCGAGGCGCAGCACGACGGTTTTCTCCCACTGGTCGGCGACTTTGGTGGCGAACATGAGGTAGAGGCCGATGACGGCGCCGGCGATGGCGGGCGCGGGGTTGTTGAGCAGCGCAGCCGGCAGCACGCCGGCCAGCAGGGCGAAGGCAAAGAGCACGACGCCGATTGGGCTGACGGCTTCCCGCTTCAGACTGGAGCGGGGGGTTACGCGATCGTTCGGTAGTATGGACATAAGCGGTTCGACCTTCTCTCTAGGAGCGACTCCTCTTTTTCTTCTCGGCGGCTAAATCCTTGAGGCACTCGACGATCTCGTCGAGCGCAAATCCCTCCCCGGCGGCGCGGGCGATGAACTCGCCGGCAAGTTGATCGAGACGGCGGCGGCGCTCGATCTCATCGCGGGGGACTTGCTGCTGCGTGATGAAGGTTCCGGTGCCCTGCTGTGTGTCGAGGATGCCCCGGATCTCCAGTTCGCGGTAGGCGCGCATCACGGTATTGGGGTTGACGGACAGATCGACAGCGACCTGGCGCACGGTGGGGAGTTGTGCACCGGGTGGAAGGGCGCCGGCGGCGATGGCAATCAGGACCTGATCGATGATCTGGCGGTACAGGGGAACGCCAGAGTGGTTATCGATACGGAAGTGAAAGGCTGTGCCGTTACTGGATGTGTTGATCTCCTGCACGAGTTCAATAATGTATTAGTTCTATAATACAAGTCAAGGGAAATCGGTGCCCGGTCCCCACATGGCGCGGTCCTGTAGACTGGTATTCGGATGGAAAAGTCCTCCAAAAGGCTGACGGCGCACGTCAAAGCCGCGGGTTGAGCGTCGAAGTTGGGTCCAAAGGTTTTGGACCAGGTTTTGGCGCGCATTCCGCGCGTGGCTGATGAACACGTGCTGGTGGGGTTTGAGACGTCGGACGATGCCGGCGTGTACAAGCTCACGCCGGAGTGTGCCCTGGTGCAGACGGTAGATTTCTTCACGCCGATTGTGGACGATCCGTTCACGTATGGGGCGATCGCCGCGGCTAACGCGTTAAGCGACGTGTATGCGATGGGTGGGCAGCCGATAACGGCTGTGACGTTGGTGGCGTATCCCGCGAAGGGGGATCTCGACGACCTGGGCGAGATCATGCGCGGCGGTGCGGAGAAGATGCGCGAGGCGGGCTGCGCGATCATCGGCGGGCATAGCGTGGCGGATAACGAGATCAAGTTCGGCTATGCGGTGAACGGCGTGGTGCATCCAGACCGCGTGTTGACGAACACGGCGGCGCGTCCGGGCGACCTGCTCGTGTTCACGAAGCGCATCGGCACGGGCGTGATCTCGACGGCGCTGAAGCGCGGCATCGCAGCGGCCGAGCACGTTGAGGCGTCGATCGCGTCCATGCTGGAGCTGAACCGGCGCGCGTGGGAGATGATGGCGGCGTTCGGCGTGCACGCGTGTACGGACGTGAGCGGATTCGGGCTGATCGGGCACGCGCGGGAGATGGCGGCGGGGAGCGGAGTAACCATCGAGATCGAGGCGGACCGCGTGGAGTTTCTGCCGGGCGCGGTGGAGTACGCACAGCAGGGCGCGATTCCGGGCGGGCTGAAGAACAATCGCGAGTACATGGAGTGCGCGGTGGAGATGACGCGCGAACTCCCGGAAGAGATCGAGAACCTTTTGTACGACCCGCAGACGTCGGGCGGCCTGCTGATATCGGCGGCGGAGCCGGAGGCGGGCGCGATCGCGAGGAACATGGACGGCGCGTACCTGATCGGGCGCGTTCTGGAACGTCAGGAGAAAGCAATTCGAATCGTATGAAGAACCCTCTCATTGTGGCGCTCGACTTCGAGTCGGCCGAGCGCGCACGCGAACTTGTGGACCGGCTCGGCGATGCGATTCCGACTTACAAGGTCGGCCTGGAGTTGTACGCCGCGGCTGGAATGGGTTTCGTGAAGGAACTGATCGGGCGCGGCAAGGACGTGTTTCTCGACCTGAAGCTCTATGACATCGACGAGACCGTAAAGCGGACGGTGGCGCGGATCGCGGCTAGCGGCGTCCGGTTCACGACTGTTCACGCGAGAAAGCCGGTGATGCGGGCGGCGGTGGAAGGGCGCGGCACGTCGAACCTGCAACTGCTGGGGGTCACCGTGCTGACCAGTTTCGACCAGAACGATCTCACGGAGATGGGCTATTCCCTTTCCGTAGCCGACCTGGTGGCGCTGCGGGCGCGGCAGGCGGTGGAAACGGGCGTGGGCGGGATCGTGTGCTCTCCGCTCGAAGTGGCCGCGGTGCGCAAGATCACGGGACCGGGAACGGTGCTCGTGGTGCCCGGTGTGCGGTCGGCCGGGGCGGCTCAGGGCGACCAGAAGCGCGTGGCGACTCCGGCGGAAACGATGGCGAGCGGAGCGGATTACCTGGTGATCGGGCGGCAGGTGACGCGGGCGGATGACCCGGCGGCCGAAGCGCGCCGGATCATGGAAGAGATACAGGTTGCGCAGAAGCGTTAGTGCAGCCTGAAGTTGATTTCGACGCTGGCGATCACCCGGACGGGTTTGCCGTCCTTTGTGCCCGGTTCAAACTTCCATTGCTGTAAGGCTTCCACAGCGTTTTTATCCAGGCCGGGGTCGAGACCTTTTACGACCTTGATCTCCTCCGCAACGCCTTCCTTGCCGATAACCGCGGACAGAATGACGGTGCCTTCGATTCTCGCGTCAGTGGCTTCCTGAGTGTACTTGGGTTCCACTTTGGAGGTGAGTGTCGGAGCGGTGACATCGACACCGGCCTGGTATGGTTTGTCCTGGGCGAGTGCCGGCAGGAACAGGATCAAGAGCAACAACAGAGAGAGCAGCTTGTGCATGCTGCTGGGACGTGCAGGGCGGAATTCGGGTTTCGGGGTTTCGGCGGCGGTGAGGGGCGTGTGACAATAACTTTGTGACCGGTCATCAGATTAGACAGAGCTTTCTCGACTTCTTCGCCGCCCGCGGCCATCGCGTTGTGCGCAGTTCCTCGCTGGTTCCCGCAAAAGACCCGACCCTCCTGTTCACGAATGCGGGAATGAATCAGTTCAAGGACGTGTTTCTCGGTTTGGAGAAGCGCGACTACACGCGCGCGACCACCTCGCAGAAGTGCGTGCGTGCCGGTGGCAAGCACAACGATCTCGAAAACGTCGGCTACACGCGCCGGCATCATACGTTTTTCGAGATGCTGGGCAATTTCTCCTTCATGGATTATTTCAAGGCGGAAGCGATCGAGTTCGCCTGGGACCTGATCACGCGGGAACTGGCCATCCCGAAGGACCGGTTGTACGTCACGGTCTTCCGCGAGGACGACGAAGCGGAGGAACTCTGGCAGAAAGTTGCTGGAGTGCCTGAGGACCGGATTTTCCGCCAGGACGAGAAGGACAACTTCTGGCAGATGGGCGAGACCGGGCCGTGCGGTCCGTGTTCGGAACTGCACTACGACCTGGGTCCGGGCACGGCCGAGATCGATGTGGAGAACGACCAGTTTCCGAGCGAATCCGGGCGGTTCGTCGAGATCTGGAACCTGGTGTTCATGCAGTACGACCGGGACACGAACGGCAAGTTGAGCCCGCTTCCGCGGCCCTCGATCGACACCGGAATGGGGCTGGAGCGCATCGCGGCGGTGATGCAGGGCAAGCTGTCGAACTACGATACGGACCTGGTGTGTCCGATCATCCAGCATGCGGCCGGCATTTTCGGCGTGGGCTACGGCGACGATGCGAAGGTGGATTCGGCGCTTCGGATCGTGGCCGACCACAGCCGCGCGACGGAGTTTCTGATCCACGACGGCGTGGTGCCCTCGAACGACGGGCGCGGGTACGTGCTGCGGAAGATCATGCGGCGGGCGATGCGGCATGCGCGGCGCATCGGCGTGATGGATCCGTTCCTCTACAAGCTGACGGGCTTCGTGGCGGAGATGATGCGGCCGGCGTATCCGGAACTGATGGAGAGCCTGGAGCGCGTGGCGAGGATCGTGAAGGACGAAGAGCACCGCTACGCAACGACGTTCCAGGTGGCGGAGAAGATTTTCCACGACGAAGCGAAGGGTGCCGCACAGGGCGTGCTGCCGGGCGGGGTTGCGTTCAAGCTGTACGACACCTACGGGCTGCCGCTCGAGGAACAGGAGGAGATGGCGCGCGAGTACGGCCTCGCCATCGACCGCGACGGCTTCACGACGGAGATGGAAAAGCAGCGCGAGCGTGCGCGGGCGAGCTGGAAGGGCGGGGAAAAGAGCGCGATCGCTCCGGTGTGGCAGGGGCTGATCAACAAGACGCGGACGAAGTTCCTCGGGTACGAGAAGCTCGAAGCCGAGGCCGGCGTGGCGGCGCTGGTGGTGAGCCAGCAGGCGGTGGATTCGGTCGAGCCGGGGGCGAGCGCCGAGATTGTGCTGGATGAGACGCCGTTCTACGCGGAATCCGGCGGGCAGGTGGGAGACCAGGGCGCGCTGTACGATGCGGAAACGGGTGAGAAGCTGGCGACGGTAGAGGACACGTACGCGCCGGTTCCGGGGATCACGGCGCACAAGGTGAACGTGCTGGCTCCGATTCGGAAAGGCCAGGCGGTTCGCGCCGTGGTGGACGAGCGGCTGCGGCGGTCCACAATGAGGAACCACACCGCGACGCACCTGCTGCATGCGGCTTTGCGCACGGTGCTCGGGCAGCACGTGAAGCAGGCCGGCAGCGTGGTGGAGCCGGGGCGGCTTCGGTTCGACTTCACACATTACGCGGCGATGGACGATGCGGAGCTGATCGAAGTAGAGCGGCTGATGAACGCGGAGATCCTGCGCGATGCGGCCGTGTGCACGGACCTGATGGAGCTTGACCAGGCGCTCGAGACGGGCGCGATGGCGCTCTTCGGCGAGAAGTATGGCGAGCGGGTGCGCGTAGTCTCCGTGCCGGGCTTCAGCCGCGAATTGTGCGGCGGCACGCATGTTTCGCGTACGGGCGAGATCGGGCAGAGCAAGATCGTTTACGAAGGCAGCATTTCGGCCGGGGTGCGCAGGATCGAAGCGGTGACGGGCGAGGGCGCGCTGGAGCGGTTCCGGGAATCGATGACGGCGTCGCGGCAGGCGGCGGCGCTGCTGAGGGTGCCGGAAGCGGAGCTTGTCGAGCAGGTGGAGAAGGCCGTTGAACAGCGGCGCGCGCTGGAGCGTCAGGTGGAGCAGCTCAAGGGCAAGGTGGCGCAATCGCAGGCAGGCGGCCTGGAGCAGCAGGCGCGGATGCTGAAGGGCGTACATGTGCTCGCGGAGCGTGTCGACGGTTTGGACCGGCAGCAGATGCGCGCGCTGGCCGATTCGCTGCGCAACAAGTGGAAGAGCGCCGTGGTGGTGCTGGCGGCCGCTGAGGATTCGAACGTGTCCATTGTGTCCGCGGTGACGAAGGATCTGACGGCGAAGGTGCATGCGGGGAAACTCGCGGGCGCGCTGGCTCAGGCGGTGGGCGGCAAGGGCGGCGGCCGGCCCGACATGGCGGAGGCGGGCGGCAAGGACCCCTCGGCGCTCACGGCCGCGCTCGCGAAGGTTTACACGAGCGTGGAGGCGATGTTGTGAACGGCCCGGCGCCGCGGTTCGATGCCGTGGTGGTGGGCGCCGGACCGACGGGTCTGGCGTGTGGCATCGAACTGGAGCGGCGCGGCATCTCGACCGTCATTTTCGACAAGGGATGCCTGCTGAATTCGATCTACCACTACCCGACACACATGGTGTTCTTCACAACGCCGGAGTTGCTGGAGATCGGCGATATTCCGATGACGTCGATTCGGGAAAAGCCCAACCGGACGGAGGCGCTGAAGTACTACCGGCGGGTCGCCGAGCACTACAGGCTGAACATCCATCAATACGAGCGGGTGGAGCGCATCGAGGGTGAGGATGGCGCGTTCGTTGTGCGCACAATGGACCGCACCGGATGCCCGCTCGCTTACGAAGCGCGCAAAGTCGTGCTCGCCACCGGCTACTACGATTTGCCGAACCGGCTGAACGTGCACGGGGAGGATCTCGATAAGGTCATCTACTACTACAAGGAACCGCACCCGTATTACGACATGGATGTGGCGGTGGTCGGCGGGAAGAACTCAGCGGCGATTGCGGCGTTGGAGTTGTTCCGCAGCGGCGCGCGCGTGACGCTGATTCATCGCGGGCAGGCGATGTCGGAGCAGGTGAAGTACTGGATCAGACCGGACCTGGAAAACCGCGTGAAATTCGGAGAGGTAACAGCGCACTTCCGTTCGCGGATCGCGGAGATTCGGGAAGACTCGATCCTCGTTGAAACACCGGATGGGATGATTGAGCGGAAGAACGATTTTGTGTTCGCGATGATCGGATACCATCCGGATATCGGCTTTTTGGGCGAGCACGGAATTGCGATCGATCCCGCGAGCGGGCGGCCGAACACGAACCCCGAGACGCTGGAGAGCGACCGGAAGGGCATTTACCTGGCAGGGGTGATCGTGGCGGGGATGCACACGAACGAGATCTTCATCGAGAACGGCCGCTTTCACGGGAAGAAGATCGCAGATGCGATTGCGGAGGGGCTGAGAAGCTAGCGCGCGCACCACGCCCCAGCCACCTCCATCAACGGCGAAGTTCTTCCTGCTCATACAGAGCGAGAATGTTCTGGGGTGGGACATCGGGCTGGAACAGGTGGGCAGGGGCCAGGATGTAGCCGCCATCTTGTCCAAGGACTTCGCAGTACCGGCGCGCTTCCGCACTAATCTGACCGGGAGAGCCGTGTGGCAGCAGATGCTGCATGTCGATGCCACCATGGAAGCACAGCCGGCCACCGAAATCGGCCTTCAAGCGTTCCGGTGACATTTCGCTTCTCACCGGCTGAATCGGATCCAACACATCTACCCCGATTCCAATCAGCTCGGAAATGAACGGCCGGACATACCCGCAGCTATGATATAGCACCTTCGCTCCCAGACCGTGAATGCAATCCACCATCTCCTTGAGGTAAGGTGCGACGAATTCGCGGAACATCGGAACCGAGATGAGGGGGCGTGCCTGGCTTCCCAGATCGCTAATCAGCAGGTACAGATCGATTCTCCCCTGGGTGGCCTCGGCGGCTCGGGTATAGTCTTCTTTATAGAAATCAGTGAATCTGCGGCAAAGGTAATGCACCCATTCCGGCCGTTCCACCATATCCACAAACATTTCTTCCCAGCCGCGCACCAAGGCGGGACGCTGCCATATATCGGCAAAACCGTAAAGAAGGGCGTAAGTGTCCCCGCGTTGGCACTGACTGGCCAGAGAGCCATAATTGAACTGATCCGGCGAGGGCCAGCCAAACTGCGTCAGATCGGCGTATGTTTCCGCCCCGGCCAGTGCTCCGCGCACGTCTTCGCGAAGCGGACCCCACGGCGTCTGCCGGTATATATAACGCTCCCCCCAAAAGTTCTGGTAGATCCCGTCGCCAAGCGCCCGCTCGGCTGGAGCCACGACCTCGAGGTGGCGCACATCGATACCCAAGTCGTCGAGTACCCGTTCACGGTCGCAGTTCCCGACGTACTCCAATAAACGATTCCAGGTTGGTTCTTCCGCCCAAAAATCGCGTGGCGTTCGGTCGGGCCGCCGATGATCCAGCGCTGTCAGGACTCTCTCTCTTGGTGTCATAAGGACTTAATCGCGAGAATTGAATGGTCTGGGCCGAGTAGGACTCACTTCGTCATCGCGCTTACGAAGTTTTTGAATAGCTCGGGGCCGGGGAAGCGCGTATCGGGTTGGCGGGCGGCCGCGTACTCGAGCGCGAGCACGAGGGGCAGCCATCGCGATTTTTCGTTGCCCGCGCCGTCGCCGAAGCAGTAGAGAATCCTCGATAGCTTCAGCGGAACCTCCACGGGCCTGATCGTCTCCGCACTCGGCGTTCTGCACTCGGGAGCCGGCGATGTCACGAGGTACTCGCGGCAACTCATGGGCCGGTGCTCGTAGATCGTGCAGCTTTCGTTTTCCAGAAACGGGCAGGGAACCGCGCGGCTGAAATACTCCTGCCCAAGGTCGCGCCGCGACGGCAGGTCCGGTGCCTTGGATGTATCGCGCAGACGGGCCATGAGCGGTTCGCCGAGGGCGTCGATAGCTTCAGAGAAGCGCTGCCGCATACGTGCCTGCTCTTCGGCCGGCATCCCGGCAACCAGTTCGGCCAGATAGATCGCCTCCGCCTCGCTGATGGGAACAACCTGGCGGCAGCACGCGCCGCAGCCGTTCGTGCAGGAAACCGGCAGCCCGTCGCTGTGGGACTTGTCCGCCGCCATGCCGACCACCGCAGTGTCGAAAGAAAGCAGCACGGGCAGCAGATCCGCTACGCGCAACGGCTCGTTCGGGACGGACGTTGTCGCGTCGATGGTTCTGTCGCACAGCGACAACTGGATCTTGAATCCGATGCGCTCTTCGGCCATCTCAATAGTTTCTCAGGAAAGCCGCGACCGCGGGCTCCTGCGCCTTCTGCCGGGCGATGCACAAGCCGATCTGCTCGAGCGCCTGGGCCAGCATCCTCGGCCCGCCGGACGCCTTCGCCGCGCGCTCGTTGAAGAACTCCGCCGCCTCAGTGCGGCGACGTTCGTCGCAGAACCCGGTTGCGATCATAGGCAGGTACGCTCCGGCGTCCACCCCCACCGATTGCGGCAGGCTCGCGATCACCTGGTCGTAATTCCGGCGAACAAACTCGAACGGCATGGTGCGCGTCTCAGGGTCTCTCACCGGCCCCATGAGCAATCCGAACGATTCGCGAGGATCGAGTTTGCCGGAAACCAGCAGGTCGAAATTGGCCTTCACGATCGCCGGTTCGCGAAACGAGCCGATGGCCGCGAGCAGGTCCCCGCGCGTGTCTTCGTCCTTCGTCTTGTTGAGCTCGGCGAGCAGGCGGTCGTAAAGCGAGCGGTTGCCGTGGCGCGCGGCCGTCTTCAGCACAAGCCCGGCCATGTCTGAAGAAACCGCGCTGTGATCGTCGAGCCACTGACGGGCGAGTTTGTCCGCTTGGGCGATCAGCGTTGGGTCCTCGCCCACGTTTGCCGCCAAATCCAGAAGCACGGGACGCAGCAGGCCGGTGTCGTCGTCCTCTCCAGGCTTCGGCTGCCAGCCCAATTCGCGCGCCTTCGCGCCGTAGGTTGTTTCGATGAAGCGCCGGTAGTTCGGCCGCAGATCGTCCTGGACCAAATGCTCGTTTATGCTGCGAGCGATGTTGACGGTGCTGGACACGATCTGACGGTTGGGATCGCCCGCGAACTCGGGCACGAGGCGAAGCGCCGTTCCGGCCGGAAGATCGCCGCTTGAAGCCGCCGCCTGAATGTCACTGAGTAAACCGACGCGCTCCGGCACGCTCATGCGCCTGCCACCATCCGCCAGCACTCCGTCGAGCAGCCCGCCTTCGTAAAGCGTGCGGTAGTATCCGCTCTCTCCGGCGTTCAGCACCACCCAGGACGGGCAACTGTTTGCCCCGGCCAGCGCCACTTCAACTTGCGGCCGGTCCAGCACGGCGCACTGCTGTTTCGCACTCGTGCCGTCGCCGTATTTGAAGCACACCGGGATCTGCCATGTCTGCCGCGCCGAGCCTTTCGAGCCGAGCGGCAGAAAGCGCTTCTGCGCGAGTTCGAGCGCCGGCTGCGCGCCCTGTCCGCACTTGAGTCTGGCCGAGACGAGCGGCACGCCGGCCTGATCGAGAAAAGTCGAGAATGCCGGCACAACGTCGCGTCCCGCAGCCGCGCTGATTGCCGCGAGAAAGTCCGCTGCTGTCGCATTGCCGTATGCGTGGCGCCGCAGGTACTGCTGCACGCCCTTCTGGAACGTCTCCGGCCCGACCCAGTTCTCGAACATCCGAACGACGGCCGCGCCCTTGTTGTACGTGATGCCGTCGAACGCGTTGGCGATGTCGTTCTGCGATTCGATCGGCTGGCGGATTCTTCTTGCCGAAACGAGGCCATCCTGCGCCATTACGGCGACGGTCTCCTGCGCCTGTGTGGCCTCGGCGTGCCACTCCGGCCGCAGCGCGCCGACAATTTTCGGCTCCATCCAGGTCGCGAACGCCTCGTTCAGCCAGATGTCGTTCCACCATTCTGTGGTCACGAGGTCGCCGAACCACATGTGGGCCAGTTCGTGCGCGGCGATCTCGGCGTATCCCCGTTTGAAGCTGGTAGTTTCTTCGCCCGGCTTCGCCAGGATGATCGGCTGCCCGTACGTCACCAGACCGGGGTTTTCCATCGCCCCGAAAAACAACGGGACGGAAATGCTGTCCAGCTTCTCGAAGGGGTAGGGAATGCCGGTGTAGTTCTCGAGCAGCTCGACGATCCGTGCCGTCACGGAGGCCGCGTACGCCGCTTCGGCCGCCCTGCCGCGCGGCGTGACGATCCGCAGCGGAGTGTTGTTCTTCCCGGCTCTGCCCGCGTTTACGGTCTCAAACGGGCCAACGGCGAACGCCACGAGATAACTCGGAAGAGGCTTGGTCTCGGCGAACCGCATGGCCTTCATGCGGTTCGGCTCCCTCGTCTCGGAGACCACGGGCGTGTTCGCGAACGCGGTTTCACCGTCCGGGACGTGCAGCGTCACGTGCCATGGAGTCTTGAACGAAGGCTCATCGAAGCAGGGGAAGGCACGGCGCGCATCCGTCGCTTCGAACTGCGTGAAAGCGTACCAGTCCGCGCCGTCCTTGTTCTTGAACACTCCGGCGCTGTTCTTGGCGTTGATCCGGCCCTCGTAGGCCACGTGGAGCACGGCTTTGCCGGCTGGAACCGCACGGTCGAACTGAAACGCGAGCGTCTCATTCGGGCCTGTCACCGGACGCACGGCAAGCGTCTGTCCGGCCATATCGAGCGTTGCCTGCTTCACCGTCAGATCGACGCCATGCATCCGGATGACGGACGTGGGCTGGCAAACCTCGATATCTATGGCAACCCTTCCGCTGAATGTGTCGGCGGTGGGAACGATGGTCAGATCGAGCGCGTATCGGACGGGTTTGACCGTGTCGCCCAGGCGGAATTGGGGAGACGCCGTGCTTTGCGCGTACATCAGCGCAGCGCCGAGCAGGAAAGCGAGCGGCTTTAGCATACCCCCATTCTAGCGGCCTCGCTGGAGCAACCAGTCTCCCGAGGCCACCGTCCCGATCCATACGACGCCCGCGGCGTAACCTGCGATCACGTCGGTCGGGTAGTGAACTCCGAGGTACACGCGCGAAAGCCCGATCACAAACGCCAGCAAAGCTGCCGTCAGCCAGATGGCGACGCGGCCCGCCCGGCTCCTCACCCGTGCCGATGTAAGCGCCGCCAGGACCCCGAAGAAGCACACGGAAAAGAGCGCGTGCCCGCTCGGAAAACTGTAGGAGTCGGGCAGGGGCGTTCCGAAAAAAGCAGCGGGCGGGCGGGGACGGTGAAATGCCAGCTTCAACGCGCCGTCGAGGATAAGCGCGCCGGCAAGGGTGATCGCGAACAGCACGGCGGCGCGCTTCCAGTGCAGCCTGTAAACGAAGAACAAGATCACGGCCGCCGCGAGGACGAGCAGGACGGCCGGCGCTCCGAATGCCGTGAAGAACCGCATCACCGCCGTCAGTTGGGGTGAGGCATGCCCGTTGACTGCCTGGCGGACATGCTGATCGAACGCACGCGTGCGCCCTTCCAGCATCTGGTCCGCAAGCCACGCGAACAGAACGAGCGCGAGCACCGCGGCGCCCAGCCCGAGAAAGAAAACGCGGCCAAGCGCGGGCTCACGCTCCGATGTCATCAATACCTAGATGTACACCATGCGGCGCCGGTTCATCACCGGCTTCAGGTCGTCTTGCGGGTCAGAAAGAGCTTTCCCGCCATCTCGCCTCCAACCTCTTCCAGGTCGCCCTCGATGTGGTTCGCGTCAACCACAACCAGGCTGACCTTGAAGACACGAGGCCCGGGGTCCAGGGGCAGGGAAAACTGGAAGGTCAGCCTATTTCCCACCAGCTTTGCGTTCTCGATTCGACCCTGCTCCGTCTCGTTCCGGCCGGAGACTCCCGTGACCTCCGTGCCGCTCTGCTTGAACTCGGCATAGGCGGTATCCGTTGCCCCTTCGGGCGTCTTGAATTCGACCTTGCCCGTCCACTTCCCGGCAAAATCGGCAGCAACGGCCGGAAGCGCCATCCCAATAACCAGCATGCTTGCAAGAAGTAGTCGCATATCGTCCTGTCAAACGCGAATTCCCCCGCCGGAGTTCCGTCGAACACGCTAAACTCGGATCAAAATGGAACCGCAGGCACTGGAGTTTCTCAAGAACATCCTCGAGACGCCGTCCCCATCGGGCTATGAGCGTCCGGTGCAGGAGATCGTCCGTCAATACGCGGCCGGCTTCTCCGACGAGGTCGTCACGGATGTGCACGGCAATGTGATCGCCGCCCGGAATCCCGGCGCGCCTCTCAGGGTGATGCTGGCGGGACACTGCGATCAGATCGGCCTTCTGGTGCGGTACATCGATAACGACGGTTTTCTTTACGTGCAGGCCATAGGCGGCTGGGACCCGCAGATCATCGTCGGCCAGAGGGTGACCGTGTGGACCGAAAGCGGCTCCGTCTTTGGCGCCATCGCGCGGAAGCCGATTCACCTCCTGACCGACGAGGAACGTAAGCAGGTCACGAAGATGAAGGACCTCTGGGTGGACATTGGCGCCAAGGACCAGGCGGACGCGTCATCGCGGGTCCGGCTGGGCGACCCGGTCACGGTGGATCTGAGCTTCCGGCCAATGCTGAACGAACGCGCCAGCGCGCCCGCGATGGACGACAAAGCCGGCCTCTGGATCGCGATCGAAGCCTTGCGCCGGACGCAAGGAGGGACGCTGAACTGCGCCCTATACGCCGTGTCCACTGTGCAGGAGGAGATCGGCCTCCGCGGCTCGAAAACCAGCACGTTTCGGGTCGATCCGCACGTCGGCATTGCAATCGACGTTTGCCACGCCACCGACTGCCCGAGCATAGACAAGAAGCAGGAGGGCGACATCGCGCTCGACAAAGGCCCGGTGATTTACCGCGGCCCGAACATGAACCCGCGCGTGGTCGAGCGGCTGATCGAAGCGGCTAAAGCGCGCGAGATACCGCACCAGCTTGCCGCCCACGGCGCCGCCACTGGCACGGACGCAAACGCCATACAGATTACCCGCGCGGGCGTCGCCGCCGGCCTGATCGGCGTCCCGAACCGCTACATGCACAGCCCGGTCGAGATGGTCTCTCTGCGCGACCTCGACCGCGCCGCGGACCTGCTCGCGGCGTTTGCCCTCGGCCTTACGGGACGCGAGAACTTCACGCCGTAGAGGGTAAGCGACCAATCGTTACACTGCCCGCCGAGTGCTTAAAGCATCCAACAGCATGGTGGGCCGCAGGCGCTGCGTCAGTCATCGTGCCGTCGTTCTGAGGCACGCGAGGGTCAATGGACGGTAACGCGACTTTTCGTCCGCTGACCAGTTCTAACCTGGGCAATAATGGGTTGGACGACGGAGGCTGCTTGAGCCCAGAGGAGTTCAAACAATTTCGACACGAATCAGTTCACGCCCTTTCGGATCTTAACGACAGGTGCGACGAGCGATTTCGGATTACATCTTGGCCGCGCTGGGACTACGATCTCAATGCGGGAAAGCTCGTCTTTTCAGAGGAAGGCACGCCGAAGGTGATCGCCTCCGTCCAGGTCGTCGGGACCACATCGACGGCCTCGAATACATGGCTCTGGGGTTGGGCCAATGAGAATTTCCCCGGCTCCGTGACCGCTCGGATCTGCGAAGTCCGAGCGTTCGGCGAGAGGGAGGGATTACCTCAGTTGACTAAGCCTGCGTTACCCGACGATGAATATCTCGGGTGGGAAATGACCGCCATTGCTGCCCGGGTCATCGGAGCCAAGGGTGGCTATCGGTGCCCCTATGATTCCGGCTTCACATATTTGGTTTACACTGATTTGAACTTTGCCGACTCCGGCGCAGACGCCCAGCCGCTTCCTGCGCCGAGCCATGGCGCGGTGGACTGCGAACTGCACGGTCTGGGCAGGCCGACATACGTCTGTGAACATTTAGTTGCGGAGCCCAAACAGGAATGGTTCTGCGATCTCCCTACTGCCGCTAATCCCTGGCCGGACGCTTGGTGCGCACGCTGCGATGAGGTGTATCAGGAACGGGGCGAGTGGAACGAAAAGAACGAAGGGCGGATTAGGATCAAGCTGCTGTGTCACCGCTGCTACGAGTCCCTCAGAAGACAGGATCCAACCATCCAGTAGCCGCCAACTGGAACAACGCCGGTTCAGCAATGTTTCCGTCTGGCCGCGCACGCGAGGGCCATTCTCGGATATCGGGACTTATCATTCTCGAGCAGAAACCGCCATAATGATGGGTTAAAAACGAGCGCGGAAATGGGATTCAACATCGAATTGCAAGACGAGCTTGGAGGTCGCATCGCCGGCATCGACGACCCCCGATGCACTCTCGACAAGTTGCTGCCGGAAGTGGGCGACGATCACTACCCCATGTTGGGATCAATCGACCCTTATGGCGACACCACCTTCAACCATCTACAGATGCCCCGATTCCTGAAAGAATGGGCCGTCGTGTTGCAAAAGGCCGGGACCGCTGAAGAGCGGAGCCTTGTTTCGGCTGTCGAGTCACTCGCTCGACGCTGCCGCGACGAGGTCCACACGTACCTGAAATTCATTGGTGATTGACCCCGGCTGGACTCATTGTCCCGTATTAAGACTTATCGTTCCTGACATGGTTTCGCAAACGCCAGTTTCAGCAAACCTGCCGCCCTGCCTTGGATACGGCGATGCCCAGACTAGGCATATCATTACGTCATGCGCTACACAGCAGCCTTGCTTCTAATGTTCCTCACCTGCGCGACCGGCTCCCAAAAATCCACCGCGACCGCCACTCCAAGGTCACTCCCTCCGGAGCACGGAGCCGACGTATACGCCCTCTATTCACTTGTGATGCAAAAACCAGACCTTAGCCATCGGGATGGGAACCAGATTTACCTGATCGAACACACGACGGGCGTATTCCTCGGCGAAATAGATTTGCGCGAATGTATCCAGGTTGGCCCTGCGCGTCGAGTTGCATTTGATGAACTCTTGGCCGAGTACGAGGCACACAAGCACGATCACATCCGGATCGATCCCAAGTTTCGTGCCGGGAAACCTTACAGGCTCATCGATGAAAACGAAGCCCGCGTCTTGGCGAAAGCCCTGTCCATGCGGCCGGATTCCGACGGGCAACTCGCAGCGCAGTTCCCGGGCAGCACAGATGTGATCCGGCTGAGCAACGTATACTTCAATGCGAACCATACGCTTGCAGTCGTGAGCGTATCCGCTTATTGCGGACCGACCTGTGCGAGACAAACGGTGAACCTCTACGAAAAAAAGAGAGACGGCACATGGGGTGCTGTTAAGCTGAGCGGCCGTCCAGTGTGCCCGGGTATTATTTCGTAGCTGTCTTCATCCAGCGGTTCCGGTCGGTGAACGCCGATCCCCTCTGTGCCAACATGACTGAGACACCTTCCCCGCTGTTAATTACTGTCGAGGGCGGAGAAGGATTTCATGTTCAATGCTCAAGTCGAATCTCAAGCAGTCGAAACCCACACAGGCGGAGT